>CAYMFP010000240.1:0-5050 GCA_964389385.1 uncultured Phycisphaeraceae bacterium
GGGGTGGATGGGGTGGATGGGGTGGGGACGCGGAACATTGCGGTCTCCAGGATCCTGGACGGCGCCGCAACCGGCGCCCGGGTGCACCCGGCCCGACACGGGGAGTCGGGCCCTCGAACTCGGAAACCCGCCCGCCCGGCCGGGGCCGGGCGGGCGGGGGCTGCATGCGGATCTCAGCACCCCGTGCGGAAGGCGCCGAGGAATCCGAGGAGGTCGTTGACGTTGACGCTCCCGTTCCCGTCGAAGTCCGCCGACGCATCCTGCGTGCGGAACGCGCCCAGGAACCCGAGCAGGTCGTTCACGTTCACCGTCTCGTTCCCGTCGAAGTCCGCCGGGCACGTCTCCTCGGACTCGACGCTGAACTTGAAGAGCTGCCCGGGGCGGTGGCCGTCGATGATCACCGTGTTCACCGGCGATCCGCCCGCGACGTAGAGGTTCCCCTCCGCGTCCAGCGCGGGGCTCGCCGAGCCGTTGCGGGTCGGGACCAGCGTCCCGTCCAGGGTCGTCCGGAACATCTCCGTGTAGGTGTCCCCGTCGTCCCGAAGCACCACCAGCTCCGCCGGGTCGGTGTAGACGCCCGTCTCGGGATCGTACCCCGTCGCCCAGTCGCCCTGACGCGTGGCGTAGATGTAGCGGGTGAACCCGCCGCTGCCGTCCGGCACGCCGCCGACCGCCACGGCCGTGAACTCACCGATCCCGTCGCGGTACTCCCACAGCTGCTCGTACGTGTTCCCCAGGTCCGCGAACGCCGTGATGACGCCGAACCCGCCGACCGCGTACACGCGCCCCGCGAAGACCGACGGGCGGCTGAAGAAGTTCAGCTCCTCCGGCGTCCCCTTGAGCCCGGGCACGGACCACGCCACGCTGCCGTTGCTCACGTCGATCGCCCACAGCGACGACTGCCCGCCATCGTTGAACGTCGTCAGGTAGATCCGGCTCCCGTCGTTGCTCAGGGCGCCCGAGCCCCACCAGTTGAAGCTCGTCACCGGCGCGTCCCAGACGAAGTCCAGGGCGTTGCTCAGCGCCCCGGTGTCCCGGAACATCGTCGCCTGGTTCGGCGACGTCCCGGCGTTCCCGGCGTAGAAGATGCCCTGGTCCCCGTTCGGCAGCGTCACGAGCGGCCCGATGCGCCCGTAGAACGTCGCCCCCACGCCCGGGAACGGCTCGCCCACGCCGCGCAGCTCGCCCGTCACCGAGTCGAGCGCCAGCATGCGGTTCTGCGCCCGGTCGAACACGTACATGTTCACGTTGCCCGCGGCGTTCGGCACCGAGCCGAGCAGCGGCTCGCCGCGCACGCTCGGCTCGGCGTCGGCGCCGCCGGCGCCGCTCGAGTCCGGAACGTTCGGGATCGGCAGCTCGGCGATGATCGACAGGTCGTTCTTGTCGAGCTTGAGCACCGCGTTCGGGAACGCCGGGTCGCCCGACTGGCTGCGCGTGTAGTAGAACGCGTCCACGCCGATCGACAGGCCCGAGTACGAACCCGCGCCGCCGCCCAGGTTCGGCGAACGCGCCACCTCCGCGCCCGTCTCCGGGTCGATCTTGATGACGTAGTTCTCGCCGCCCGGGATCGGGTTCCCCTCGTCGTCCACCGCCTCGCTCGGGGCGATCTCCGTCACGTAGTACAGGAACCCCTCCGCGTCGATGCTGATCGCCGCGATCCCCGGCGTCGGCAGGTCGTCGCGCCCCCAGGCCAGGTGCATCGCCGGACCCGCCTCCACGAACCGCGACCCGCGCTTCGCCGCGTCGTTCTTGAACCCGGCCCACTGCGCATTCGGATCGAACTGACCGAACGCCGTTCCGGCCGCCACCACCACGAGCAGGGGCGCGACTGCTGAACTCTTCATGGCATCTCCCTCACGTTGAGCGGCAACGCCGCCTGAGAACCGGGAGGACACGCTCCCGGGAATGAACGAGTCGGGCGGAGGCCGGCTGGCACGAACGGCCGCCGCAAGAACCGATCACGAATCCGGACGAGAAGTGCGAGCCAGAAAAAGCACCGAGACGAATCCCTCGGCTGACCGTCCCGCAGCGGCCTCAGAACGCCGCCCCCACCCCTCGTCGAACCCTGCCGCTCACGAGCGCGGTCTCATGGTCAATGTACCGGAGCGCAATGCGTCTGCCAAGGCCATCCGCGGCCGATTGCCGATGGTTCCGTCGATTTTCGACTTGTTTGCGCATCTTGCCCAACTCGTCTCTGCAGCAGCGCAATACGCCTTGGCGGACGCGCATTCCCGAATTCCCCGAACAGGGGAAGATCTGCCGAAGCCCCAAAAACACCCTCCACGACGGCCCCCGATGTCGCTACCTTCCCCCCGCCCGGCCCCTCCCCCGCCGGCGGAGTAAACGCATGCCCAGACCCCTGTTCTACACCTTCGGGAATCACATGCACTGGGTCGATATGCAGTGGCTCTGGGGGTACCACGTCCTCCCCGGCTGCATCGACGACATGCTCGAACTCATCCGCCGCACCGGGGCCCGCGGCAACGTCAACTTCGACGCCGTCGGCTACGAACGCCTCGCCGCCGAGGCCCCCGAAGCCCTCGCCCGCCTCCGACAGGCCGTCGCCGACGGCGACGCCGAGCCCGTCGGATGCACCTACGGCCAGCCCTACGGGCTCTTCCAGGGCTGCGAGAGCAACATCCGCCAGTTCACCTTCGGCGTCCGCGCCACCCGCCGCCTCCTCGGCGTCCGCCCCCGCACCTTCTGGGAAGAAGAATTCTGCTTCTTTCCCCAGCTTCCCCAGATTCTCACGCAGACCGGCTACACCGGCGCCTGCCTCTTCTTCCAGTGGACCTGGCACACCCCGGAACTCCCCCGGGAGCGATCGCCCCTCATCCGCTGGCGCGGCGTCGACGGCGCCGAACTCCCCGCCCTCCCGCGCAACGACCTCAACGTGCACCAGTGGCCCGAGGACTTCGACGGCCTGCTCGAACAGGGCCTCGTCAACGAACTCGAGCACCCCGCCGTGGTCCAGTGGCTCGAACTCATGCCCAGCCGCGACTGGATGTGCCGCAGCGAGGTCCTCCTCCCCCGCCTCCAGGAACTCTTCGCCGACCCGCGCTTCGACGTCCGCCCGCGCACGTGCGCCCAGCTCATCGACGAACTCCTGCGCACCGATGGTTCGGGCACTTCCGACGCGATCCCCGAGCGGTGCTACGGCCCGGACGACATCTGGCACGGCATGACCCTCGGCAAGAACGCCGACCGCCACCCCCGGACCAGCCGCCGCGTCGAGAACGAGATCACCCGCGCCGAGGCCGTCGCCACCCTGGCGAGCCTGCTCGGACGCCCGTACCCCTCCTGGGACGTCTACCCGACCTGGGAACTCGACGAGGCCTGGCGCGAGTGCCTCGCCGCCCAGCACCACGACAACCACGAGTGCGAGGGGCTCTGCGGGTTCATCGGGTTCCAGCAGTTCGACAAGGCCTCCGCGGCCGCGAGCGAGGTCTACGCCCGCTCGATCGGGCAGCTCGAAGACCGTGCGCAGCGCCGGCTCGTCTTCAACCGCCTCGGGTGGACGGTCCGGAAACGCCACATCGCCGAGAACGACCGCGGCGAACCGGTGCTCGTCGAGATCCGGATCCCCCCCTTCGGCTACGCGCCGGAGGAACACGCGCCGATCGCCGCCGAGACCGGCAAGGCGACCCGGCGCGGCTCGGTCGTCACGTTCCAGCGCGGCGCATTCTCCGCCAAGCTCGACCTCTCCTCCGGGCGAGTCACCTCGCTCAAACTCGGCGCACGCGAGTTCGTCGGCGGCGACGGCATCTTCGTGCTGCGCGCCCGCGTCGGGGGGAAGGACTGGAACCCGTCCGTCGTGGACAGCCGCTTCCTGGAAGAAGCCGCGACGGCCGTCCTCGAACTCGGCGACGACGCCGGCGGCCTCCCGGTGATGGTGGCGCTCTCCTCCGACCGCGACGCGCTGATCGTGGCGATCCCGGACCTCGCCGCGCTGCCCCGCCCGGACCCCGGGCTGAACGCGGCGCACCGCATCGCGTTCAACGTCGGCTTCGGCGTGCACGAGGTCCGGGCGGACATGCCCGGCTCCGTGCACGGCGTCCAGGGGTCGATCACCGGGAAGCGCAAGTACCCCGAGGGGGACTGGATGACCTCGCCACAGTGGTTCGAGGACGTCCGCGGCTCCATCGTCGGCGCCACGTTCTTCGACCTGGTGGACGCCGACGGCTCGGGCGTCCTGATCACGCACGACGGCTCGCAGCAGGCGTTCCGCACGCAGCGGGGGATCGAGGTCGTGCTGAACGCGTACGACCCGTGGGACGAGTCCCGGTACGACGTGCCGAGCCCCTCGCCGGCCCTCTTCGTGATCGAGCCGCACGGGCCGATGCGCGACAGCGACCGCGTGCGCCGCGGCATGGAGACCGGCACGTTCGGGGAGATCCCCCCGCCGGACGAGGACGAGCCGTTCGAGCCGAACGGGCTCGCGGTCGGCGGCGGCGGCCGCCCGGAGAAGCACCCCGTCCCCGCGGCCCTCGGCGGGCTGGAGGTCCTCGGAGCCCCCGGCGTGCTGGCGGTGGCGATGCACCGCTCGAACCCGAAGGACGGCGAGCACCTCCCCGAGTGGGCCGGCCACGAGATGGCCCGCCGCAGCGACGGGGCGTGCACCCACCCGGTGGCCGTGCGCCTGATCGAGTGGGACGGCGAGGCGGCGGAGGTGACGCTGAAGCTGCCCGGCCCGATCGCCGCGGCCGCGAAGACGAACCTGCTCGGCGAGGTCGGGCCCGGCGTGGGCGGGGGGGCGGACACCGGCTGGCTGGAGCCGGAGCCGGCCGAACCCCCGGCGTGGTGGGATCCGAGCGTCAACCCGACCGGGATCGAGTGGCAGCAGGTGCGTTTCCGGATGCGCCCGCGCGAGATCGCGACGGTCATGGCCGACCTCGTGCCGGGGCGCAAGCAGTTCCGCGATCTGGACGCGAAACGCGAGGTCTGGGCGACGATCCACAAGGCCAGCGAGGGGAGCGGGGCATGAGCGGCGACGGCCGGTCGGGCGAGCACGATCGGGGTGCGGGACACGGTGGGGATAGGGGTGGGGGTG
>CAYMFP010000241.1:0-5000 GCA_964389385.1 uncultured Phycisphaeraceae bacterium
GGTGGGGGTGGGGGTGGGGGGAGCGATGCGTTCACGCTGGACGAGCTGGGGCTGGACCGCCCGTCGCTGGAGCCGGCGGGGCAGGTGCACCTGCAGGGCGATCGGTGGCGTCTGACGGTGGGGGGCTTCTGGCTGAGCGCCGAGCAGGACGGGACGATCGACACGCCGGGGGTGCTCGGCTCGGTGCCGGTGGGCGCGGGGGATCGGGTCGAGACGGACCTGGAGGTCTGGAACGCGGACGTGTACGGGTCGTACCGGCTCGCGCGGTACGTCGACGGGACGACGGACACCGGCGGGGACAAGTTCGTCTTCGGGTTCGACGTGCTGGCGGGCGCGCGGGCGCTGGGGGTGGAGTATGACTCGGTGGTGGAGTCGGGCGGGTTCGAGGTGGGGCGTGCGGGCGTGGACGAGACGTACCTGCAGCCGATCGTGGGGGCGCGGATGGAGTTCCGGCTCTACGAGCGGATCATCCTCGACGTGGCCGCGGACGCGGGGTACATCTCGACCGGGGGGGAGGAGCTTCGGACGCTGAACGTGCGTGTGGGGATCTCGATCGAGCCGGTGGAGAACGTCGGGCTGCAGGTGGGTTATCGGAACCTGGACATCGACCTGGAGGACGGGGACTTCGAATGGGACGGGGGGATCGCGGGCTTCTTCTGGGGCGTGCGCGTCTTGTTCTAGGGATCGGGTTCGAGGGGGTTTCGGGGCCTCGGACGGCTTCTGATCGGGTGCGACTCCTGCGCTTGGGGTGCGCGGGCCGGGGGCGTCGGGGGGAAAGTGGGTCCGGATCCGAAGTGCTGTATTGACCAGCGTTTGGCGTGGGGTCATACTCCGCTGATTCACGAGATCGCCGGCGCGGACCGCCACCGCGGTGTGGGCGGGGCGGTAGAAGCGGGCGTCTCGGGAGAGGCCTTGTGCGGCCTCTCGATCCGGCCCCGGTCTGGGGCGCGGCGACGGCTCGGAACGATCTCGAGCGGGAGCGGAGATGGGACAGGACGCGAAGACGGTCACCAAGAAGGACCTGATCGATCGGATCGCGGAGCGCACGTGCCAGAAACGGACGAGCGTGAAGCGGACGATCCAGGAGTTCCTCGACGAGATCGCGCAGCAGCTCGGCGAAGGCAACCGCTTGGAGTTCCGTGACTTCGGCGTCTTTGAGGTCAAGGACCGCGCCCCGCGCGTCGCGCAGAACCCCAAGACCCTCGAGCGCGTCCCGGTTCCGGCGAAGCGGACGGTTAAGTTCAAGATGGGCCGGAAGATGCGCGAGATGCTCGAGGCCGGCGAGGCCGCGGCGTCCCCGGCGCGCCCGGCCGACGACGGGCTGGAGCTGCGTTTCGGCAGCGACACCTCCCGCGGCGACGCGTTCGAGAAGACCCCGATCTTCGACGCGCGGCGGTGATCCGGCGAACCGAGTACCCGGGCAGGTAGTTCCCCTGAATCTTGCGCACGCCATCCTCCGGCGAGGATGCGGACCCGCTGTCTGCGCCTAATCTCGGCCTAGACAGGGGGGTGTCGTACAGCGTGCCGCCGGGTGTTCGCCCGACGGAACTTCCCCCGGTAACCGATACATCTGTTGGGACGGGATCGGCCGGCCGGAGGCCTCGAGCCCCCGGGGCGCGGTGCGTGTGCATCGGGTGTCTCGTCCGGCGGGGGTTGCGCTCGATGCCGTCGGCGGTGGTGGTCGAACGAACGCGTCGGATCTGTGCCGTCGCGGGGAGCGAGGTCGACGGCGGCGCGGCGGTGTTGCTCCGGGAGGACGGCGTTCTTCGGGCGGTGGTCGGGGAGGGCCTGCCGGGCGCCGAGGCTTGGCTGGTCGAGTGCGCGCGCGCCTGGGCGGCGGACGCCGGGGAGGTTTGGGACCGGGTGCGGCGGCCGGACGGGGCGTGGGCGCTGCTGGGCGTTCCGCTGATCGGGGCTGGGGGGAGCCGTCTCGGGTTCCTGGTCCTGGCGTCGCGGCGGGAGCTGGGCCCGGAGGGGGCGCCCGTGCGGCGGGCGCGCGATCTGGCGCCGATCGCGGCGGCCGCGCTGGAGGCGCCCCTGGCCGGCGGAGCCGACCGCGCGGCGGACGAGGACGTGCGGGCGTGGGACGAACGGCTGGCGGTGGCGCTGCGGGCGGCCGGGGCCGGGGCGTGGGACTGCGACCTGCGGACGCAGCGGACGTGGGTGGGCGGCCCGTGGTGCGAGCAGATGGGGTACGACGGCCCGGTCCCGGTGCCGGCGGAGCGGTTCGCGGAGTACGTGCACCCGGACGACGTGGAGCCGCTGTTCGCGGAGTTCCGCCGGTGCATGGACGGGAGGGTGGACGAGGTCCGCGCGGAGTTCCGTTCGATCGGCGGGGGGCGGGTGCGGTGGCTGATGTCGGTGGGGCGGGTGGTGGAGCGGGACGCCGAGGGGCGGCCGGTGCGGCTGGTGGGGGTGAACACGGACGTGACGGCGCTGAAGGAGGCGCAGGCGTCGGCGGAGGCGGCGAACGCGGCGAAGAGCGCGTTCCTGGCGAGCCTGAGCCACGAGATCCGGACGCCGATGACGGCGATCCTGGGGTACGCCGACCTGCTGGCGCAGGGGAGCGCGGACGAGGAGTCGAGGCGGCACGCGGAGACGATCCGGCGGAACGGGCGGCACCTGCTGCGGATCCTGAACGACGTGCTGGACCTGTCGAAGATCGAGGCGGGGCGGCTGGAGGTGGCGGCGGAGCGGTGCGGCGTCGGGGAACTCATCGACGGCGCGGCGTCGCTGTTCGCGGCGCAGGCGTCGGCGCTGGGGATCGCGCTGCGGGTGCGGCGTCTGTCGGCGCTGCCGTCGACGGCGCTGACGGACCCGACGCGGGTGACGCAGGTGCTCGCGAACCTGCTGAGCAACGCGGTGAAGTTCTCGAAGGGGGGCGAGGTGGTGGTGGAGGCCTCGTACCGGGGCGAGGGCGGGGCGGAGGGCGCCTCCGGCGTGCTGCGGGTGGACGTGATCGACCGCGGGCCGGGGGTGCCGGAGGAGGTGGGGGGGACGCTCTCCGCGGGGTTGGCGCGGGGGCGCGGGGGGCGGGGGGGGGGGGGGACCGGGCTGGGGCTGGCGATCGCGCGGCGTCTGGCGCGGCTGCTCGGCGGGGACGTCACGCTGGAGGAGACCTCGCCCGAGGCGGGCAGCCGCTTCCGGATGGAGGTGCGCCTGACGGGCGTGCGCTGGGGCACGGAGCCGCGGGCGGAGGAGGATCCGGAGCCGGCGGGGGCGATCGCGGGGCGGCGGGTGCTCGTCGTGGAGGACGCGGAGGACTCGGCGCGGCTGCTCGAGCACATGCTCGTGCGGATGGGGCTGGAGGTGGCGTGCGTCGGCAACGGCGTGCGGGCGCTGCACGCGGTGGACCTGGCCGAGGGGGAGGGGCGCGCGTTCGACCTCGTCCTGATGGACATGCAGATGCCGGTGCTCGACGGGTACGCGGCGGTGTCGGAGCTGCGGCGGCGGGGCGTGCGGACGCCGGTGATCGCGCTGACGGCCCGGGCGATGGAGGAGGACCGGGAGCGGTGCCTGGCCGCGGGGTGCAACGACTACGCGGCCAAGCCGATCACGCGGGAGGAGCTGGAGCGGGTGGTGCGGCGGTGGATCGCGGGCGTGCCGGCGGCGAGCGAGCGCTGAGGCGGGGGCTCAGACGGCCGCGGCCGGCTGCGCGGTGAGGGCGAGCATGCGGTCGAGGGCGAGCAGGGCGGGCTCGCGGACCTCGGGGTGGACGCGGATGACGTTGCGGGCCACGGGCTCGCCGGTGACGCGCTGGAAGTCCTCCGGCGTGGTTTTGTCGGCGGTCCTGCCGAGCCCGGCGCCGATGCCGCAGAGCCCGTCGAGGACCCAGAGCAGGTGCGGCTCGTCGATGCGGAACATCGTCGTGCAGAGGCACTGGCAGTCGGAGAGGATGCGGACGCTCACGCCGCGGGCGGCGCACTCCCTGGCCATGCGCATGACCAGGTGGTGCTCGGTGCCCACGGCCCAGCGGGAGCCCTCCGGGGCGTCGCGGAGGGTCTGGATGATGAACTCGGTGCTGCCGGCGAGGTCGGCCTTGTCGACGACCTCCTTGGCGCACTCGGGGTGGACGAGGATGCGCGTGGGCTCCTCGCCGCGGGCCTGGCGGGCGGCGTTCTCGGCGCGGATCTGGTCGCAGTGCTCGGGGCGGAAGAGCTTGTGGACGGAGCAGTGCCCGGCCCAGAGGATGACCTTCGCGTCGAGGATCTGCTCGGGGGTCGCGCCGCCGAGGGGCTCGCCGCGGGCGGTCTTGCGGGGGTCGTAGAGGGCGCTGTGGCGGGCGACGTCGATGCCGTACCCGGCGGCGGTGTTGCGTCCGAGGTGCTGGTCGGGGAGGAAGAGGATCTTGACGTCCTCGCCGGGCCGCACGCCGGCGGGCTCCGTGCCGCCGTCCATCGCCCATCGGAAGACGCGGTCGGCGTTGGAGCTGGTGCAGCAGGCGCCGCCGTGGGCGCCGACGAAGGCCTTGATGGCGGCCGAGGAGTTCACGTAGGTGATGGGAACGATGCGCCCGGTCCACCCCTGCTCGGCGAGGGTCTCGTGGAGGAGGTCCCAGGCCTCGACGGTGTCGTCGTAGGAGGCCATGTCGGCCATGGAGCAGCCGGCGGAGAGGTCGGGGAGGATGACCTGGGTCGTCTCCGGGGTGAGCATGTCGGCCGACTCGGCCATGAAGTGGACGCCGCAGAAGACGACGTAGCGGGAGCCCTTGTCCTTGACGACGCCGGCGGCGAGCTGGCTGAGCTTGAGGGAGTCGCCGGTGAAGTCGGCGTGGCGGACGACCTCGTCGGTCTGGTAGTGGTGCCCGAGGATGACGAGGTCGTCGCCGAGGCGGCGGCGACGGTCGGAGATCAGCTCCGCGAGCCGCTCGGAGGGCAGCGAGCGGTAGTACTCGGGGAGGGACGGCTGCCAGAGCGTGTTCAAAGCGGGACCCCCTTCGAGACTTGTACGTACGCCGCCGGAGGGGAGTTTAGGGGCGGGTTGGGGGATCGGCAGTCGGC
>CAYMFP010000242.1:0-4994 GCA_964389385.1 uncultured Phycisphaeraceae bacterium
CTACCAGATCCACCGCATCCGCCCGAAGTCCGGCCACAGGATCGGGCCGTCCCGCAGCGGCGCCGGGAAGTACACGATGAACGCCCGGCCCACGAGCAGGTCCCGGTGCACCTTCCCGAACACGCCGAGGTCCGCCTCCGGGCGCGGCGTCCCGTACAGGCTCGCCGCCACCCACGGGTCCACCGCGTCCCACATCCGCGAGTCCAGCGAGTTCGGGCTGTTGTCCCCGCACATGAAGAAATCGTCCGGGCCCAGCGTCGGGAAGTGCTCCGGGTGCCCGCCGTACACGCGCTCCGCCCGCACGGCCGTGCTCACGTTCGCGTCCGCACGCACCTGGTAGTGCAGGTCGCGGTCCAGCGCCACCCGGTGCAGCACCAGCGGACCGCCGGTGAACCGCCACGCCACCCGCGCCTGCTCGAAGAGCGTCGGGTCGCCGAGCGGGTTCCCGGCCGTCGGGTTCGCCGCCTCCTCGGCCATCAGCTCCTCGAGCGACGCCCCCGTGCTCGCCAGGATCCGCTCCCCCGGCGTCCAGTCGTACAGGTGCTCGGCGACCTTCTTCCCGTCGATCCACACGCTCACCGACTGGTCCACGTGCCAGACCTCGAGGTTCGTCACGACCGACGGATCCAGGTCCGCGGCCGCCGCCTCGCCCTCCGCCACGATCTCGCCCGTCCCCCACGCTTCCGCAGCCGCGGCGTCGCGCCGGCGGATCACCACCGACCCGTTGCCCACCGTCGCCTCCCACGTCACGCCCCGGGCCGTGACCGCGGCCGACGCCGTCGCCCCCTCGCCCTCCGGGCGGATCCCCAGGCTCGCCCGGACGTCGGAGACCGGGAACACCGCCAGGATCGGGTTCCGCCCCGGCGTGCGGTTCTGCCCCGCGGCCGTGACGCCGTCGGAGACGTTGTACGGGTAGAAGTCGCTGATCGCGCGGTCGGGGTCCCAGGCGAGCACCGTCGGGGCCGTCCCCGTGTAGGTGTACGCGGGGTCGGTCCGCAGGGCCCACCACCCGCCCCCCTCGGGGCGCCACGGCGTGCGGAAGCCGCTCACCGGGAGCCCGTCCCGCGGCGGCGGCGTGTACGCGCTGCTGAAGACCGGCTGCCAGACCGCCCGCTGCACGCGCTCCGGCTTGCGGCGGATCCGCCACCCCGGCGCCAGCCACGCCTCCGCGCCCGACTCCGCCTCGCCGCTCGTCACGCGGAAGCCGCGGGCCGCGTCGCGCTCGCTCCACCCCGCGGCCACCGCCTCCTCGATGCTCCCCCGGCGGGCCTCGGTCTCCACCGGGCGGCTGAACACGTCGCCGTCGATGAAGATGAGCTGCTCGTTCGGCACGCCCACCAGCCGCTTGATGTAGTTCTCCGCCGGGTTCACCGGGTACTTGAAGACCGGCACGTCCCACCGCTTCGGGTCGAAGAGCCCCTCGACGTACTTGAGGACGAAGAGGCGATCCCCCGCGCGGATCTTCTGCGTGTCGGTGACCTGGATCCCGGTCATCGGGTCCTCGGTCGTCACCTGCTGCACGGAGAGGGGGATGTAGTTCCGCGTCGAGTACGGGCCCACCGTCCACTCGTACCCCGAGTAGTCGCTCCGGAGCAGCTCGTGCTGCCCGAGCAGCGTCGGGGCCATCGACCCCGTCGGGATCACGAACCCCTCGATCACGAACCCCCGGAACACGAACGCCATGACGAAGGCGATGACGATGCTCGTCAGCGTCTCCTTGACGTTCGTGCGCGGCTTCTCGGGCGTGGCGGCGTCGGGCATAGGCACCGACTGTACCTCGCCCTCCCCACCGGCGTGCGCCCCGGACGCCCCGCCGCCCCGGATTCTCGGCCCGCGCGGCCGCACGGCCGGCGCCGCCGCTCAGCCCGCCTCACCGCCCCGGCGACGCCGGCGGCGGCGACGCCTCTTCCCGGCCTCGCCCTCCCCCGCCCCGGCGGCGGGCCCGCCCGTCTCGGCGGCGGGCGGCTCGGCGTCCGATCCGCCCGCGCGGGCGTCCCCCGGCGCTCCCGCCTCGCCGCCTCCGGCGGGGCGGCCTGCGCTCCCGCCGGTCTCCGACCGCCGGCGCCTCCGGCGGCGTTTGCGCCCCGCTCCCGCCTCCTCCCCCGCTCCCGGGTCGTCCGCCGCCGGCGCCGCCGGAACGCCGGGGGCCGTCTCCGGGAACGCCGCCTCCGGCTCCCGGCGCGGGCCCGTCGCCCGCCGCCGCGCCCGGCGTTCGCCCGGGCCGGGCGTCTCGGCCGCCTCCGGCTTCGCGCGGCGCACCCCCGGCTCACTCAGCTCCTCCACCGGCACCGCGACCCGCTCGCCCCGCTCGCCGTCCAGCCGCACCAGCACGAGCTGCGTCAGGATCTGCCCGTCGAGCACCTCCCCGTCCCCGTGCGGCGTCCCCACGCGCTTGCCGCGGCGCGGCAGCCGCCGGCGCAGCTCCTCGTACGTCTCGTCCTCGTACCGCAGGCAGCACATCAGCCGCCCGCACCGCCCGCTGATCTTCAGCGGGTCCAGCGTCTGCTTCTGCACCTTCGCCGACCGCATGTTGATCGGCTTGAGCACCTTCAGGAAGCTCTTGCAGCAGCAGTGCTGCCCGCACTTCTCGTAGTCGGCCGTGAGCCGCGCCTCGTCCCGCGCCCCCACCGCCCGCAGGTCCACCCGCGTCCCGGCGTGCTTCGCGGCGAGCACCTCCTGCAGCCCGCGCAGGTCCGCCCGCTCGTCGGCCATGTAGTAGTACGTGATCCGCTCGCCCCCGAGGATCGGCTCCGCGTCGACGATCTTCACCGCCAGCCCGAGCCGCTCGGCGATCTCCCGGGCCTCCATCTTCAGCCCGTGCTTGCTCTGCTCGATCCTCGCCTGGGCGTCCAGGTCCTCCGCCGTCGCGATCCGCAGCACCCGCCCCTCCTGGTAGAACGGGTACTGCTTGCCCCCGGAGTTCTCGACGTACTCGAGCATCTCCCGCCGCGAGACGCTCTTCGAGCACCCGCTGTTCGGGCACGTGCTCGTCAGCATCTCCGCGAGTTCCGTCCCCCGGTGCGTCCGCACCACCACCTTGCTCCCGCACCCGGGCTTGGCGTCGCCCGTGTACGGGAACTCGCCGATCATGGCCACCGCCCCGAACCGCACCACCATCGTCTTCGGGGGACGCAGACGCGCGTACGCCTCCCGGTCCTCCTTCTCCCGGAGGTACTCGGCGAGGTCGGCCTCGAACTGCGGCAGCGGCAGGATCGGCATCGTCGTTCACACACCCGTCAAACGTCACCCACCCTCCCCAACCCTCTCCTCCTACCGCCCGCCCCACTGCGCCCGCGCCGCCCGGAACAACGACGGCAGGTCCACCGTGAACCGCTGCGCCATCCCTTTCTGCCGGTCCGTCGAGTACGCGGCCAGGCGCTGCGTCCGGTCGTCGATCACGAACAGCGCATCGAAGTTCCCCACGTCGACCGTCAGCGCCGTCGTCTGATCCCCCCGCACCACCATCCCGCCGACGATCTGGGCCGTCGCCCGCCCGTCCAGCGTCCCCGACGCCTGCACCAGGATCAGCCCGGCGAGCACGAACGCGCTCGCCCACAGCCCGGCCGTTCCCCACGCCACCCGGCTCCGTCCGTGTTCCGTGTCCATCGCGCCGCCTCCGCTCACCGGCTGGGGTTCTGGTTCGCCGCGTCCGCCCGCAGATCCCGGAAGCCCAGGATCTCCGCCCGGTCCGTCCGCTCGTCCCACCGCAGCGCGATGACCTCCTGGTTCGCCGTGTCCAGCACGTACACCACCGGCGTGCTCAGCCCCGACGCCTCGCCCGAGAGCAGCACGTACCGCCCCTCGGCCCGCGTCGCGGCGCCCTGCGCCCCGGCCTCGCCCATCCACAGCAACGCCCCCAGCGCCCCCACCAGCCCCGCGTTCAGCAGCAGCAGGCCCTTCGGCACGCCCGCCGCGCGGAGCCCAGCCCGTGCGCGCACCCCCTCCGTCCCCGGATCGACGCTGCTCATGCCATGCCCTTCCGCCCGGAGGCGCTGCCCCCCGATCAGGACGCCGCCCCTCGCGCCCCGCCCGTCAGTCCTGGTGCCCGCGCTTGCTCGGGAAGAACCCGCCGGCGTACACCGTCGCGATCGCGAGCACCATCACCGACGCCGCCGTCAGGAAGATCGGGGCGCGCATCTCCCCCCTCGGCTGCGGCGGGCGGAGCTGCTGGGCCTGGGCCTGCGCGAGCGCAGCCCCCCCCGACATCGCCAGGCACCCGACCATCAGCCAGACCTTTGCGCTCCGCTTCATCGCCGAAGCGTAACGCTCCCCCGGCATCCGCTCAAGCCGACGCCCCGAACCCCCCGGATAGGGCCTTGCCCCGCACCCCTCCGACCGGAGGCCCGCATGGGAGCCTGGAACGACCTCACGACCTCCTTCACCGAAACCCACGTCCCCCTCCTCGCGATCGGGCTGCGCCTCGCCGCGGCCGTGCTCCTCGGGCTCGTCATCGGGTGGGACCGCGAACGCCGGTCCCACGCCGCCGGGCTCCGCACGATGGCGATCGTCTCCCTCGGCTCCGCGGGCTTCGTCCTCGCCACCATCGAGATCGCCTACGGGCTCGACCGGGACGAGGGCCTCATCGAGTTCGACCCCGCCCGCGTGATCGGCGGCATCGTCGGCGGCATCGGGTTCCTCGGCGCGGGCGCGATCATCAAGTCCGCCGGGCACGTCCAGGGCCTGACCACCGCCGCCGCGATCTGGGCCACCGCGGCCGTCGGCCTCGCCGCCGGGGCCGGGCTCTACCCCCTCGCCCTCCTCCTCACGGCCTTCGCCCTCTTCATCCTCCAGACCCTCCGCCGCGCCAAGGGCGAACTCCTCCCCGACAAACGCGCGAACCCGGAAGCGCCAGCGCCCACGGGGCATCCCAACCACGCCCCATAACCACCGCAACCGCCGGAACGCAGCGCCGCGTGCCTCAGATTTCCCCCACCCCGCAGTTCCATCCAAGTAGCCTGCGCGGATGGCCGCCCTCGCCTACCTCATCACCTGGC
>CAYMFP010000243.1:0-2776 GCA_964389385.1 uncultured Phycisphaeraceae bacterium
GGGGCGGGCGTCCGGGGCTTCCTCGGCCCGGGCGGCGGCGAGCAGGCGGTGCACGACGGGCGGGAGTTCGGCGATGAAGGCGTCGCGTTCCTCGGGCGTGAAGCGGCCGTCCCCGTCCGCGTCGTGGGCCTCCAGCAGTTCCTCGACGGCCCGGTGGGCGGCGCGGCGCACGGCCTGCCGCTCGTCCGCGTCGATGCGTCCGTCGCCGTTCGCGTCGTGCCGTTCGAGGAGCCGGGCCCGCACCTGGCGGCGGTGCTCGCGGTCGGCCTCGGGGTCGGGGCGTCCGCCGGCGCGGCGCGGTTCTCCGCCCTCGGGACCTGCCCGGCGGGCGGGGCGTTCGGGGCGGTCGCCCAGCATTTCTCGGCCGCGGCGGGCGCGCATCGCCTCGCGGGCGGCGGCGGCCTCCTGGTCGTTCAGGACGCCGTCGCCGTCGGCGTCGAAGCGTTCGATGAGCCGGCGGCGGAGGGCTTCGGGGGATTCGCGCGGCGCGTCGGCGTCCCGGGCGGCCTCCTCGACTTCGGGGCCGGCGAGGGGGGCGTCCTGAGCGACCGCGGAGGCGGCGAGCAGGCCGCCGGCGGCGAGGGTGAGGACGAGGGCGGAGACGAGGGGACGGTTCGTGCGCATGGTTCGGCCTCCGGCGCCCGCGGATCGGCGGGTCGAGGCCGCCCGTGTGCGGGCGGCCGAGAGGTCGAACGAGCGGAGGCGTGCGCGATTGCCGGGCGGCTCAGCGGCGGTTGTTCTGGGCCTGTCGGGCGGCGTTCCGGCGGTTCATGGCGCGGATCTCGGCCTTCTGCTTGGCGATGCTGAGGCGGGCCTTGTAGAGCCCCTCGCTGTGGCGTTCGCGGGGGTCGAGGTAGCCGTCGCGGTTGGCGTCCCAGCGTCGGATGCGGGCCTTCTCGGGATCCTGCTTGATGAAGGGGATCCAGCCGATGATGCCCTCGCCCTGGTCGCCCTCGACGGGCTTGAAGTAGACGGTCTCCTTGCCGTCGGCGCTGGTGACCTTCTTCCAGCCCTTCTGCTTGCCCTCGGTGATGTCTTCGAGGGTGTCCCAGTCGGGATTGACGGCGATGCCGCCGATCGTGGCGGCCCGCCCGATGATGCCGCCGCTGTGCGTGCGGGTGACGTTCCGGTCCACCGTGGTCGAGGAGCCGCACCCGACGAGGAGGGGAAGGCAGGCGAGGGCGCAAGCGGCGAGGGTGCGGCGGGTCATGGGCATCTCCGGTCTCGGTCCGGCGGGCCTGGGGTGGGCCCGGCCGCGTGATATACCAGCGCGGGGTCTTCTCCGCAACCTGGGGCACGGACCCCCGGTCGGGGCGGATCGGGGGGCCCGTGAACGGTAGCATGCCGGCCCATGGTGTACCGCGCGCCCTCGGAGAGTCGGATTCCCGGTGTCCAGCGTATCGGCGTCCTCACGGCCGGGGGCGATTGCCCCGGGCTGAACGCCGTGATCCGGGCGGTGGTGAAGGACGCGATCTTCCACGGCGTGGAGGTGGTCGGGATCGAGGACGGGTACCTTGGGCTGATCGAGGACCGGATGCGCCCCCTGAACTGGGAAGATGTTTCCGGCATCCTCCATGAGGGGGGGACGATCCTCGGGTCGTCGAACCGGGCGAACCCGCAGAAGTTCGCCATCGGCAAGGACGGCGAGGGCAAGCCGATCTGGAAGGACGTCACCGACGTCTGCCTGACGCACCTGAGCACGCACGGGATCGACACGCTGGTCTGCATCGGCGGCGACGGGACGATGTCGGGCGCGGCGAACCTGGTGGCCCGCGGGATCAACTGCATCGGGGTTCCGAAGACGATCGACAACGACCTGTACGGGACGGAGATCACGTTCGGTTTCCAGACGGCCGTGGCGATCGCCACGGAGGCGCTGGACCGGGTGACGAGCACGGCCGCGAGCCACCACCGGGCGATGGTGGTGGAGGTGATGGGGCGCAACGCGGGGTGGATCGCGCTGCACGCGGGGATCGCCTCCGGGTCGGACATCATCCTGATGCCGGAGATCCCGTTCGACCTGGACAAGGTGGCCGAGCGTGTGCTGGAACGCTCGCAGCGGGGGCGGAAGTACACGGTGATCTGCTGCTCGGAGGGGGCCCGCCCGGTGGGCGGGGGGCAGATCGTCGGGAAGGTGGACCCGACGAGCCCGGACCCGGTCCGCCTCGGCGGCGTCGGCAAGTTCGTGGCCGACGAGATCGAGAAGCGCACCGGGGTGGAGAGCCGGTACTGCGTGCTCGGGCACACGCAGCGCGGGGGGACGCCCACGGCCGCGGACCGCGTGCTGAGCACGCAGTTCGGGCACCACGCGATGGAGCTGCTCAAGCAGGGCAAGCGCAACCGGCTGGTGGTGATGCAGGCGTTCGAGCTGAAGGACATCGACATCACGGCCGCGGCGAACCGTCAGCGGCTGGTGCCGGTGGACCACCCGCTGGTGAAGGCGGCGCGTGCGGTCTACACGAGCTTCGGGGACTGAGGCGGGGCGGGCCGCGCAGGGGCCGCGGCAGTGCGGCGGTGAGAAGTCCGAGAAGCCGTCGGGCCTGCGTGGCGAGATGTCGCCGGGCGGGGAGCGGGTGGCGAGGGGGTGGTTCTGTGCGGCGAAATGTGGTAACCTCGCGGCCCTTCTAGGAGGAGGCCGGAGATGAGGCGGTACACGGCGATGGTCGGTGGGGTTTTCGGTGCGGTCCTCGGGCTGACGGGTGTGGCGTCTGGGCAGGTCGTGCTGTACGACATCGATTTCGAGGCGCCGTTCCATACGGTGGGGCAACGACCGACG
>CAYMFP010000243.1:2876-4992 GCA_964389385.1 uncultured Phycisphaeraceae bacterium
CGCGGGCGGAGGCGGACGAGGCGGCGGTAGAGGTTGAGCAGCGAGTCGGGGTCGTCGTGCTGGGCGGCGACGTTGACGCGGGGCGTGTCGGGCTGCGGGGCCCGCCAGGGCTCGCCGGCCGTGAAGCCCGCGGCCGCGGGGTCGGCGGTCCACTGCATCGGCGTGCGGATGTTCGGGTCCGGCTTGTCGCCGGACATGCCGATCTCCTCGCCGTAGTAGATGAAGGGGATGCCGGGGGCCGTGAGCTGGATGGCGGCCGCGAGCTTGGCGCCGTCGCGGTCGCCGCCGAGCTGGGTCAAGAGGCGGGGCTGGTCGTGGTTGGCGAGGAAGGTGGCGAACTGTCCTTCGGGGTAGGCGTCCCAGGCCCTGGCGAGGGCGTCGGCGATGGGGGCGGCCTGGCGCTCGCGCACGCCGCGGATGATCGCGGAGGCGACGTCGAACTCGAAGGCGGCGTCGAGCCCGCCGGGGACGTACCGCTTCACCTGCTCCGTCGGGGCCCAGACCTCGCCGACCACGAACGCGTCCGGGTCGACGCCGCGGAGGAAGGCGCGGTAGTCCCCGAGCCAGGCGATCGTCTCCGGCGTGTTCTCCCAGACGGGCCCGTCCTCGATGAGGTGCTTGACGGCGTCGAGGCGGAAGCCGTCGGCGCCCATCTCCTCGAGCCAGAAGCGCGAGAAGTCGTGCACGGCCGCGGTCGCGTCCGGGTTGCGGAGGTTCAGGTCGGGCATGCCGGCCCAGAAGAAGGCGAAGTAGTGGGGGTCTGCGCCGTGTTCGTCGGAGGAACCACGGGGGGCACGGAGGGGATCACGGAGAGCGGATCGGGTTTGGGGGTTGTCCTGCGGGCGCCAGAGGTGGCGGGTCTCGGGGTGGCCCGGGTTGCCCGGGGCCCAGACGTACCAGTCGCGCTTCGGGGAGTCGGGGTCGAGGGCCTCGCGGAACCACGGGTGCTGCGACGAGGTGTGGTTGATGACGAGGTCGAGGACGACGCGGATCCCGCGCTCGCGGCAGGCGGCGACGAGGTCGCGGAAGTCCTGGTTGGTGCCGTACTCGGCGTCGACCGCTTGGTAGTCGACGACGTCGTATCCGTGATAAGACGGGCTCTCCATCACCGGCATGAGCCAGAGGGCGGTGGCGCCGAGGTCCGTGTCGGTCGCCGGGTCGCCGTCGTTGATGTAGTCGAGGCGTTCGATCAGCCCGCGGAGGTCGCCGACGCCGTCGTTCGCGAGCGGGCCCTCCGCGGAGTCGGCGAAGGAGCGGACGAAGACGTGGTAGACGACGGCGTCCCGCCACCACGGGCGGTCCTCGGGCCCCGGCGCGGCGCTCGGGGGCGGCGGGGCGGCGGCCGCCCACGCGGCCGCGGAGAGGATGAAGGCGCTGCAGGAAGCCGCGTGCATGGGTCGAGGCTACGCACCGGGCGTGCATCCGTCGGCCGCCGGCGCGCCAACTGGTGCGGGTGCGACGCGGACGCGTGATCGGCCGGATGCTGGGCGTGCTGCTGGCCCTCGGGTGCGGCTGGGGTGGGGGTGGGGGTGGGTGCGGCCCGGCGGTGCGGGTCACGCCCGCGGGCGAGCCGGGTCGGGTGGTGGCGCGGGTGCGGCTGGGGCGGGAGCGGCCGCCGCTGGTGCGCCCGCCGGGGGGGCGGGAGGAAGTGTCGGAACTCCAGGCGGCGCTGCGCGGCTGGACGGCCGACGACGGGTGGCGGGTCGTGCCGCTCTACCGCGTGCCCGGGCAGGGGCCGTACATCCCCGTCGGCGTGCGGGCCTCGCCGGTGACGGAGACGGCGTGGACGCTGGCGCTGGTGGACACGGGGGCGACGTTCGAGGCGCGGATCTCGGAGGCGCTGGCCGAGCGGCTGGCGCTGGCGCGGGCGGAGGCGCCGCCGGTGGTGCTCGTGCGGGCGTTCAGCCGGCGCGAGGTGACGCTGGCGCACCTGGAGGAACTCGAGATCGCGGGGGCGTCGATCGGGGCGTTCGAGGCCCCGGTCGGGACGGCCGGCCCGGAGCCGCTGGCGATCGGCATGGCGGCGCTGTCGCGGTTCCGGTCGGTGATCTTCGACTGGGACCGGAACCGGCTGCTGGTCGCGCCGTGGGACGACGAGGAGGAGGGGGGGAGGGAT
>CAYMFP010000244.1:0-1480 GCA_964389385.1 uncultured Phycisphaeraceae bacterium
GCGGGGTGGGGTGGGGTGGGATGGGATGGGGCGGGGTCAGGCCGCGGGGGCTTCGATCTTGTCGACCTCGGCGATCCGGGCGGCGATCGCGGCGTTCACGTCCTTCTCCACCAGCATCCGCATGTTGCGGATGGCGGCGGAGATGGTGCGGGCCTCGCTCGAGCCGTGGGCGATGATCATCGTCCCGTTCACGCCGAGCAGGGGGGCGCCGCCGAACTCGTGGTAGTCGTTCTTCTTGTAGATGTTCTTGACGACCGGCTCGAGCTGCATCGCCAGGTCCGGGTCGTGCTCCATCAGCTCGGCGAAGAGGGCCTCGAAGAGGCTCTTGGCGAGTCCTTCGGCCATCTTGAGCATGGAGTTGCCGACGAACCCGTCGGTCACGATCACGTCGGCCGCGCCGGCGAAGAAGTCCCGCCCCTCGACGAACCCGATGAAGTTGATCCCGGGCGTGGCCTTGAGCATGTCCCGGGCCTCGCGGACGAGGTCCGAGCCCTTGCCCTCCTCGGAGCCGATGTTCATCACCGCGACGCGGGGGCGCTCGATGCCGAGGGTGCGCCGGGCGACGACCTCGGCCATCACGCCGTACTGCCAGAGGTGCTTGGCGATCGGGTCCGGGTTGGCGCCCGCGTCGCACATGACCACCGGCCCGTGGAAGGCCGGGACGGTGACGGCGATCCCCGGGCGGTGGCACCCGCGGAGACGCTTCATCTCCATGATGCCCGCGGTGACGCAGGCGCCGGTGTTGCCGGCGCTGAGCACGGCGTCGCACCGGCGGGCGGTGTCGACCTTGCCCGAGCCGAGGTGGGCCATGCGGACGATGGACGAGTCCGGCTTGCCGCGGACGGCGTCGACCGGCTTGTCCTCCATCGAGATGACGTCGGGGGCGTGCTCGATCTCGATCCGCGGGTCGTTCACGCCGCGCTCGGCGAGGGTCTCGCGGATGATGTCCTCGGGCCCGACGAGCACCAGCGTGTCGTCCGGGGCGAGGTGGGCGAGCCCGCCGAGGCACCCCTTGAGGATCTCGTCGGGCGCGTGGTCGCCGCCCATCACATCGACGGCGAGGCGCATCCGGCGGATCCTTCCTTTCCTTCACCGATCGCCCGGGCGCCGGCCGCGGGGGAGGCGCATCAGGCGGAACGGACGGGGCTGGTGCGGGCGGGCTCGCGGGGAGGGGCGAGCAACGGAACGCCGGCCGCGGCTTCGCGGACGGCTCGCGTCCGGAGTCGGCCGCCGGGCCCCGCAGGGCGGCTCCCGGCGGCCGGGTGGGTCAGCGGTCGGTGCCGATCTTGAGCTTCGGCACGCTGATCTTGAGCCCGGGGCGGACGTACCCGGACTCCTTGCAGGCGCGGTGGTGCTGCTTGGGCTGCCCGCTCAGCGGATCGATCGTCGGCTTGACGCCGGTGAGGGCGTCGTGCGAGCGGCGGCGGCGCGAGCGGCCCGGGGACTGGCGATGGGTGGGTTGCATGGCGAAACCTCTTTT
>CAYMFP010000244.1:1580-4989 GCA_964389385.1 uncultured Phycisphaeraceae bacterium
TTTTACAGACCGCCCCGGGTGCGGGCGGCGTCTGGACGGGAACGGCCGGCGACGCCGGGCCCGGGGCCGGTCTGGCCGCCTCCGGGCACAGCCACGTCCGGCTCTCCCGGTCCGGAGCGGGCGGAAGCGTAGGCATTCGGATGCGGGGGCGTCAAAGCACCCGAGGGGCAAGGCGTCCGGGAGAAGAACCCCGACGCCCCAGGGACGCAACGGCCCGGAACCGGCCGCGGACGCCCCCTCGGGGCGGCGGGCGTCGCCAAGGCCCGAGCGGCCGCCCTGCCGTTCGGAGTCCCGCCGCTCCGGCTCGCGGATGACTCCCCCCCTACTGCCCGCCGTAGTCGATCCCGCGCAGCCCGTTGCGGGTCCAGCGGTACTTCCCGTCCAGGTTCCGGACGAGCCCCTGG
Source organism: uncultured Phycisphaeraceae bacterium (assembly GCA_964389385.1). GTDB lineage: Bacteria > Planctomycetota > Phycisphaerae > Phycisphaerales > UBA1924 > CAYMFP01. Next base: position 1,985 of record CAYMFP010000244.1, read on the forward strand.
GCGACCCAGTGGGCCTCCACCCCCCAGTCCGAGGCGGGCTTGGGCTCGAAGCCGAGGATGTAGGGATCGAAGTGGATCCGGGTGATGCGATCCTCGTCGTCCGGGGTGTTCGGGTCGAAGCTGGGGTTGGCGTCCTTGGTGAGGTGCTGCCGGACGGAGCCGTCGAAGAAGAGGAGGTTGCAGTTGGCGTTCGGGGCCGCGAAGAAGGGCTTGGTCTGCTGGTGGAAGGAGAAGTACTCGAAGTAGAAGACCTTGCCGCTGGCGTAGTTCGCCTCGGTGAACCGGCGTCCGCCGAGGGGCGCGCCGGCCGAGCCGCCGTAGGAGCCGGTGGAGAAGAGGTTGTGGTTGTTCGTGGCCTGGGTGAGGGTGCGGAAGGAGCCGCGGCGTTCGTCGGCGCTGAACGCGGCCGGGACGGGCTGGTAGCTCGAGGTGAAGGCCCACATGCGGTCGTAGGTGGTGCTCTGCCCGGTCTCGCCGAGGAAGGTGTTCGGCTTCGGGTCGAGGTTCTCCGGGTCGCGCCGCCAGCCCTGGCGGACCGAGTCGTCCGGGCAGATGGCGACCTCCTCGATGATCGCGCCGGTCAGGTAGTCCACCAGCACGAGGTGGGACATGCGCCGGTGCGGCAGGACGCCGCGGAGCGGCTGCACGTCGTCTAGGTTCGAGAGCCGGCGGACGATGTCCGTCGCCTGGTTCATCGCCGCGTCGAGGTTGCTGAAGCCGCCGCCGGCGGGGGCCTGGAGGTCGGGGTAGCTGCTCGGCGCGTGGCGGGCGGTCCAGCTGAAGGTCGCGATCTGGTCGTCCGCGTCGGCCGAGTAGGCGAACTGCGCGACGCCGATCTGCCGCATGTTCGACTTGCAGACGACCGTTCGGGCGGCCCTGCGGGCCTTGCCCAGCGCCGGCAGCAGGATCCCGATCAGCAGCGCGATGATCGCGATCACGACCAGGAGTTCGATCAGCGTGAACCCGGAACGCTCCCGGCGCTGGTCGGGGCGGAACGGACGCTGGTGGCGGTGGTTCATGGACATGGCTTCCTGCGTGCGGCGCGGGCGTTGCCGCGGCGGCCCGCACGGCGGCGTCCGGACCGCGCACGGCCTCGGGACACCCCGGGTCTACAGCGTACCCGGGGCCGCGGTGGCACGCACGGGGAAACTACCTCAGCGGCACCCGAATGGGCTTCCCTCCCCGGCGGGACCTGTTACGCTGGCTCCCGCTCGCGCGGCGTCCCGGCGAGCGAGGGGGGCGGGGATTGTGCACACCGAGGGAGATATCCATGAAGAAGTTGGTGACGTTCGCGCTCGTTCTGTCGGCGGGGCAGGCTTTCGCCTCCGGACCCGTGGCCCCGCTCGTGCTCGTCGACGAGCACGACCCGAGCGACACGTTCGACCGGGTGACCGTCGGCTCGACCGAGTACGTCGTGAACAACACGACGCGGTTCGCCGCCGCCCCCACCTCGCAGCGCTGGGTGGCGACGTTCTCGTTCAAGAATCCCGCCTCGGCGGTTGAGGACCAGATCCTGGTCGTCGGCAACGGGAGGAGCGTCACCCCCGTCGTCGTGGAGTCGCTGACGCCCTACACCGCCGGCGCGTCGTTCCTGCTGGGCGTCGAGTTCCCCTCCATCAACGACGACGGGGCGTGGGCGATCGCGACGGTCCCGGTGGACCTGACGCCGGACGACAACTCCACCCCCGCCCCCGAGGCCCTGCTGCAGCGGGTCCTCGTCGCGACGCCGGACGGGCTCGGCGGGTTCACGTACAGCACGGCCGTGAAGGCGGGCGACGTGCTGGCCGGCGTCGGCGTCTTCGACGACCCGGAGGGGGCGATGATCCGCAACGACGGCAGCGTCGCCTTCACGGACTCGAACTTCGACTCCGAGTTCGTCGGCCCGACGGACGCGTTCTTCACCTCGCCGACCGCGCTGGCCCTCGAGGAGGCGGGCGCCGCCCCGAGCGGGCAGTTCCCGCCGTCCGACTTCCGCCCCGTCTCCAGCGTCGGCGAGTTCATCGTCTCCCCCGGCACGGGCGACTGGATCATCGACGGCACCCTGGAGACCGGCGGCGTCTTCAGCGGCCCGCCCTACAACGGCTCGGCGACGGCCGACGTGATCGTCGTCAACGGCGTGGTGATCGGCCAGGAGGGGCAGACCTTCTCCGAGGCGGGCGGCTTCGCCGCCCCCGGCCCGGGCGACCCGCTGGTGACGGACTTCGACGATCCGACCATCAACGCCTCCGGGCAGTACGCGTTCATCATGGACCTCGACGGCGTCAACCACGCCGTCGTCTACGACGGCAGCGGCTTCACCGTCGTGGCGGCCGAGGGCGGGCCCGTGCTGCCCGGCTCGACGGAACTCTGGACCGGCCTGCAGGACGTGTACCTCGCCGATGACGGCACGTACGTCGTCACCGGCAACACGGACGGCGACGGGCTGACCAACAACGTCGCGGTCGCCAACAACCGGTTCGTGATCGCCCGCGAGGGCGACGCCCTCGACTTCGACGGCGACGGCACGCCGGACGGCTACCTCGACGGCGACCTCAACGCCGACGAGACGATCTTCGGCGACGGCAGCGCCTTCGTCATCCGGACCGACATCAAGGACGCCTTCGACGGCTCGACCATGACGCCGAACGACTCGTTCTTCATGGTGGCGACCCACCCGGCCGACTGGGACATCGACGGCACGGTCAACGTCAACGACCTGCTCGGCTTCCTCGGGGCCTTCCGCAACGGCGCGGGCGACTTCGACCGCAACGGGGCCACGAACGTCAACGACCTCCTGGGCTTCCTCGGGGCGTTCCGCCAGATGTGACCGCACCGCCACGACGACGGCCGCCCCGGCCCACCCGGCCGGGACGCGGCCTTTGGCCCTCGGGCAGCCCCGGGACCGGGCGCCCGCGAGCCGACCCGGGCCTCCCAACGCCCGGGAGCCCGATCTCCCCTGCTCTCCCCACTCCCGCCCCATCCCCGCGCCCACTCCGCCGGCTCGGCCCGACCCGGCCCTCCCCCAC
>CAYMFP010000245.1:0-4632 GCA_964389385.1 uncultured Phycisphaeraceae bacterium
GGGCAGGGCGGGGTGGGGTGGGGTCAGCAGCCGGCGCGGAAGGCGCCGAGGTAGGCGAGGAGGTCGTTGACGGTGATGTCGCCGCTGGCGTCGATGTCGGCCGCGGGGGCGGCGTTGCGGAAGGCGCCGAGGAAGGCGAGGAGGTCGTTGACGGTGGCCTGGGCGTCGCCGTCGAAGTCGGCGGGGCAGGCCTGGCAGGAGTCGGGGACGAGGTCGCCGTCGGCGTCGGTTTCGAAGCCGAAGGCGATGTCGCAGGCGTCGGGGATGCCGTTGGCGTTGCAGTCGGGGAGGAGGCCGTCGCGGATCTCGCAGGCGTCGGGGACGCCGTTGGCGTCGCAGTCGGGGGATCCGGCGGCGAGGAGGACGAGGTCTCGGATGGCGCGGGCGAGGTCGGCCTCGGGGTCGGTGGAGAGGAAGAAGACGCCGCCGGTGGCGTCGGCGATCCGCTCGCCGAGCGTGACGACGCACTGCGAGGAGCCGGTGCCGCCGATGGGGGAGACGACGGCGCCGGCGGTGGCGGCGGCGGCGATGGCGTTGTCGATGGCGATGCCGTCCTCGCCGGAGGCGTCGCAGGGATCGCCGTTGCGGGGGCCTTCGTCGCTGATGGGGACGATGATGCGCGTGGGGGCGGACCAGGGGTAGTGCTCGGCGACGAGGCCGACGGCGTTGGCCCAGTCCTCCTCGTTGCCGAGGGTGAGCCCGCCGGGGGCGTCGTAGCCGAACTCGTCGGCGACGGAGCGGTCGAGGCAGTCGAAGGCGCCGCCGGGGAGAGCGAGGATCGCGTAGTAGGCGGGGGCGGCGTTGAGGCCGTAGGCGGCGAGTTCGGCGACCACGTCCTGCACGGTGGCGCACAGCGCCGCGGCCTCGTCGCTCATGGAGCCGGAGGTGTCCATGACGAAGACGACGTCGACGGCCGAGGCGCGGGCGATGTCGCACGAGTCCGGCTCGCCGTTGGCGTCGCAGTCGGGGACGAGCCCGTTGGCGACGGCCCAGGCGTCGGGGAGGCGGTCGCCGTCGCAGTCGGGCTGGCAGAAGTCGAGGACGCCGTTCCCGTCGGCGTCGCCGGTGGCGGAGAGGGCGACCCGCGCCTGCGTCGAGCCTTCGGTCACGAAGACGAGGTCGGGGACGGTGTCGCCGTCGAGGTCGCCGACGATCGAGGTGGCGCCGGTCGTCAGCCGGCGGCCGCCGTGCGTCGGGAAGGCGGGGTCGCCGTCGTTGATGCGGACGTCGCCGCTCCCGTACAGCACGTCGTCGAGGCCGTCGCCGTTGAGGTCGGCGGCGGTGAAGCGGAAGCCGTCGAACAGCGAGCCGACCATGGCGGACTCGGACGCGCCGGTGGCGAGGTCGAACCGTTCGACGAGGATCTGGTCCCCGCCCGGGAGGAGCTTGCTCCAGACGCCCTCGCGCCGTCCGTCGGCGTCGAGTTCCCCCGAGCCGAGGAAGTTCTTCTGCTGGGTCTCGTACGCGGGGTGCGCGGTGATGATGTACGGGGTCTGCAGGTTGGTCCCGGTGTTGCGGTAGACGAGCCAGGTGATGTTGTCGCGTCCGCTGAACTGGTCGGGCTTGGTGTGGCGGACGAGCAGGTCCGGCAGGCCGTCGCCGTCGAAGTCCCCGGCTTCCTCGAGGAAGTAGCGCGAGTCGAAGTCGCCCCACTGGCGGAGGATGAAGACGTGCGCCTCGACGAAGGAGCCCGGGGCGTCGGGGTTGTTCGTGCAGACGGAGAAGCCGGCGTAGCTCACGTCGGAGACGATCAGGTCCGGCAGGCCGTCGTTGTTCCAGTCGGTGACCGCGGCGAAGTACCCCGCGGCGATGCCGGGCGTGGTTTCCTCGACGAAGAGCGGCTGGCCCCCCTCGCCGCGCGTGTTCCGCCAGATCTTCGCGCGAGGCGAGGCGGAGCCGATCGCGTCGTCGTCGCCGTCGCCGTCGAAGTCGTGGAAGTGGCGGATCGGCTGGGAGGAGCCGGCGGCGAACCGCTCGTCCGCGCCGACCGGCAGGGGGCTGACCGAGAACGCCCCGCCGTCGTTCACCAGCAGCAGGCCGCCGGTCTCGTGCCGGACGATGAGGTCGAGGTCTCCGTCGCCGTCGGCGTCGAGCGCGTAGGCCGCGTCGCCGGCGTGGAGATCGCCCGCGGCGTGGGAGAGCGTCAGATCCCGTTCGTCGGGCCAGCTCGGGAGGCAGGGCTGGGCCTGGGCGGGAAGGAGGGCGGCGGAAATGGCGAAGGCCGCGGCGGCGGCCGCGGTGCGGGAGTTTCTGGGCATCTCTCGTCCTCGTCGCTGGGGCGCAGATTCGCGCCGGGCGTCAACGGGCAACCTAACCCCGACCCGGAGGAGGGTCAAGGGCGGAGATGGACGGAGTGAGCGCGGCGCGCGTCGGCGCGGGAGCGCAAAGAAGCGGGGAGGCCGCCCTGCGGCGGCCTCCCCGGTGATTTCGTCGGTGCGGAGCGGTTTAGGGGAAGATGCCGCGGGCGCGGTAGACGGCGCCGATGTGCTCGAGGGCGGCGGCGTAGGCGGCGGTGCGGAGGTCGCAGGAGTAGCGCTCGCGGGCGGCGAGGGTGCGGCGGGCCGCGGTGACGATGTGGCGGTTGAGCTCGCGGTCGACGTACTCGGCGTCCCAGGTGACGCAGGACTTGTTCTGGAGCCACTCGAAGTAGGAGACGGTGACGCCGCCGGCGTTGGCGAGGATGGCGGGGATGATCTCGATGCCCTTGGACATCAGGATGCGGTCGCCGGCGGGGGTGGAGGGCGCGTTGGCGGCCTCGACCATGACCTTGCAGTCGAGCCACTCGGCGTGCTTGGTCTTGATCATCTGCTCGAGGGCGCCGGGGATGAAGGCGTCGACGTGGGTGCGGTAGAACTCTTCCTCGCTGATCGCCTCGGCGCCGGCGGAGGTGTTCTTGCCGGAGGCGGTGGCGGCGCCCTGGCCGAAGCCGCGGACGCCGCCGGTCTGGGCGGCGTGGGCCGCGAGGGCGTGGCAGTCGATGCCGGCGTCGTTGCGGATGGCGCCGGTGTGGTCCATGACGGCGACGATCTTGGCGCCCATGTCCTGGAGGATGCGTCCGCCCCAGGAGTTGACGTTGCCGAAGCCGAGGAGGCTGACGGTCATGCCCTGGAGGGGGATGCCGACGCCGGGGAGCATCTCGGCCATGCAGTCGGCGACGCCCTGGCCGGTGGCCTTCTCGCGCCCGGCGGAGCCGCCGAACTCGACGGGCTTGCCGGTGACGATGCGCATGCCGTCGTTCTGGGTCTTGGCGGACTCGGACATCATGTAGGTGTCGGCGAACCAGGCCATGATCTGGGCGTTGGTGCCGACGTCGGGGGCGGGGATGTCGTAGTCGGGCCCGATGAAGGGGGCGATGGCGGAGCAGAAGCGGCGGGTGACGCGCTCGAGCTCGCCGGCGGAGAGGGCGCGGGGGTCGCACTTCACGCCGCCCTTGCCGCCGCCGTAGGGCACGCGGACGAGGGCGGTCTTCATGGTCATGAGCAGGGCGAGGGCCTTGACGTCGTCGAGGCTGGTGTCGGGATGGAAGCGCATCCCGCCCTTGTACGGGCCGAGGGCGTTGTTGTGCTGGACGCGGTAGCCCTTGAAGAGCCGGTGGTGCCCGTCGTCCATGCGGACGGGGAAGTGGACCATGACCTCGTTCTTGGGCTGCGCGAGGATGATGCGGACCCGGTGCTTGAGGTCGATCATCTCGGCGGCCTTGAGCATGACCGCCACGGTCTGGAGGTAGAGGTTGTCCGGGTCCTTCGGGAAGCCGAGCTCGTCGAAGACCGGGTCCCAGTGCATCTCCTCCGCGGCCCCGGCGAGGCCGGCGGAATCGGGAGGCAGATTGGTCGGGCGGGGCTCGGTGGTGGCGGTGGACATGGCGTTTGAGCTTCCTGATCGGGCCGTAAACGTCAACGTTAGGAGAGGGTCCCGCGGGGGCCCGGGATGCCCGAACGGGTGGTCTCCTCGGCTTGGGTGGGGGATCGACGCCCGACCCGCACCCGATGCCCGCTTGCATCGTCTTTGTGCCGTCGATGACAGAAGCGGGTGGAGAGCTTAGCCTCGCTCGGCCTTGGCGGCGAATTTCGCGGGATGAAACGGGGTTCGGCGGGGGCCGGAACGAGGGGGTGGTGCGGGCGGAGCGATGTGCAACGGACGGGAGGGCGCCCGGAACGTCCGAGAAGGCGGGTGGGGGTGGGGGAGGGGGGTACCGTGGGGATGGCGCGGCCCGGAGGCCGTGGTTCGGGAATGGTTCAGGAGACGGGCATGGTGCTGTACGCGGCGGCGGACCTCATCTTCGCGACGCGGATCAAGGGGACGGGCGAGGCGGTGGGCGTGCCGTGCCGCCCGGTGCGGTCGGTGGAGATGCTGGAGGCGCGGCTGGCGGACTCGGAGGTGCGGGCGCTGCTGCTGGATCTGGACGCGCCGGAGTTGGCGCTCGAGCTGCTGGGGCGGCTGCGCGGGCCGGGGGCGGGGGAGGCGGAGCGTGCGGTGCGGATCCTGGCGTGGGGTCCGCACGTCGAGACGGAGCTGTTCCGGCAGGCGCGGGCGGCCGGGGCGGACGAGGTGATGACGCGGGGGGCGTTCACGGGGGGGCTGGCGGAGATTCTGGTGCGGCTGGAGGGGGGTGCGGGGTGAGGGGGGCGGAGC
>CAYMFP010000245.1:4642-4989 GCA_964389385.1 uncultured Phycisphaeraceae bacterium
CCCGCCCCCCCCCCCGCCCCCCCCGCCCCCCCCGCGCGGGAGCAGCGGAGTTCGGAGCAGCGGAGCAGCAGATCGGAGGGGGGTGGCGAGCGCCGGTGGCGCTCCGGGATTCGTTTCGGCGCGCGCTGGCTCGTGTGGTAGAGTGGAGGCCATGGCAAGCGTTTGCCGCGGCGGCCTCCGGAAGAGAACAGGAAGCCTCGCCCCGCGGCGGGACGGGGGCACCCGCGGCTGCGAGTCATCGAATGAACCCGTTTTTGTCCAATATTCTCGTATTGTTTGCTGGTATTGCCATGGAAGATTTCTCGTCAAGCCTCCCTTGAGCGTCGTTCTCTGACCTCGACGCGGGC
>CAYMFP010000246.1:0-4978 GCA_964389385.1 uncultured Phycisphaeraceae bacterium
GGCTCGCACCGGGTGTTCGACGTCCTCCGCGGGGACGGGATCAAGGCGGCGGCGGCGCGGAGTTCGGCCTGGACGGTCGCGGCGATGTTCTGGACGCGCGGGCTGCGCGTCGTCTCGAACCTGATCCTGGCGCACCTGCTGTTCCCCGAAGCGTTCGGCGTGATGGCGCTGATGGCGACCGTCATGTCCGGGCTGACGATGTTCAGCGACGTGGGGATCAAGCCGAACCTGATCCGCAGCCACCGCGGCGAGGACCGGACCTTCCGCGACACCGCGTTCACGCTGCAGTTCATCCGGGGGCTGGTCCTCTGGGCGATCGCGACGGGGCTCGCCTGGCCGCTGGCGCACGGGTTCGGGCACCCCGACATCGCGTTGATGCTGCCGGTGGTGGGCCTGACGGCGGTGCTGCAGGGGCTGACGCCGACGAAGGTGGCGTTGGCGAACCGGAAGCTGAGCCTCGGACGCGTGACGCTGATCGAGATGGCGGGCCCGACGATGGTCCTGGTCGCGACGGTGCCGCTGGCGGCGTGGCTGCGCTCGCCGTGGGCGCTCGTGCTGGGGGGTGTGATCGCGAGCGCGACGGTGCGGACGCTGCAGCGCCGGCTGCTGCCGGGCGAGAACGACCGATTCGCCCTGGACCGCGAGTGCGTGCGCGACCAGGTGCGGTTCGGCCGGTGGATCTTCGTCTCGACGGCGATGACGTTCCTGGCGGACCAGGTCGACAAGTTCATCTTCCCGGCGATGTTCTCGATGGCGGCGTTCGGGAACTACTCGATCGCGGTCGGGCTCGTGATGATGATCACGTCGCTGATCAAGGGCCTGTCGATGCGGGTGATGCTGCCGGTGTACGCCGACGCGGCGCGGCGGGATGACCGCGACCTCGTCTCGCGCCGTGCGCTCGCCTACCAGCGGCGCGTCGGCCTGCCGGCCGTCCTGCTGTGCGCCGGCCTGATCGCCCTGGGCGGGCCGCTGGTGGATCTGCTCTACCCGGACACGTTCGATCTGGCGCACGGCCTGCTGCCGGTTCTGGCCCTCGCCGGGGCGTTCGACGTGCTCCGCGCGCGGTTCGCGAGCCTCTTCGGCGCCTTCGCGAAGAACGGCTACGGGGCGGTCGTTTCGGCGGTGAACCTCGCCGTGACGGCGACGTTCTGCCCGCTGCTGGGATGGGCCTGGGGACCGCTGGGGTTCGCCGCGGGCATGGTGCTGGCGGCCGCGGCGGCGTACCTCCTGCAGCAGTGGTACATCGCCCGCCGGCTCGGGATCCGCCGGGCCGGGGACGCGGGCCCGCTGTGCATCATCCTCGCCGCCACGGCCGTCGCCGCGGCGGCCGCGGAGTTCCTGCCGTGACGCGACAGGAGGCCGCCTTCCGTTCCGTGTCCGCAGCGGCGGACACCCGGGCCGACCCCGGTTCGTCGGCTCGGCGCGACCCGTCCCCCGCCGGCGCCGTGGGGGCTCGGACGCAGCCGGGCGGGCACGGCGTTCCGCAGACGTCCCCGACGAAACCGATGCGCATCAACTTCGTGTTCGCCAAGGCGTCCATGGCGGGGGGCGTCAAGTCGGGGCGTCTGCTCGCGGAAGCGGCCGCCCGACGCGGGCACGATGTGCGGATCCTCGTTCCCGACCCCGACCGGAACCCGACGCCGTGGTGGCGGGCCGCGATCGGGCGCCGCCGGAAGGGGCACAAGCCCGCGGGCGGCGTGCAGCGGCACCACCTCGAACGGTCGTCGGTCGAGATCGTGAAAGTCCGGCACGCCCGGGTGCTGGAGCGGCACGCGCCCGACGCCGACTTCACCATCGCGAACTTCTGGCTCGCCCGCGAGTGGATCAGCGGCTGGGGGGAGGGCAAGGGCGTGCAGGGCCTCATGGTGCGCGGGCACTTCCCGCAGTTCGGCCACGCCGACCGGATCGAGGCGGCGTACCGCCGGGGCGGCGTGCTGCTCGCGATCGGCACCGGGCTGCGGAAGCTCCTCCTCGAGGGCGGCGCGCGGAGCGTCGGCCTCGTGCCGAACGGGGTCGACTGGCAGCAGTTCGGGGCCGACCCGCGGCCTCGGAACGCGCTGCCGCGCGTCGGCTTCCTGTACGGAGGATCCGACTCCCGCAAGGGGGCGGACGTGATGCTGGAGGCCCACCGCCTTCTCACGGAGGCCGGCGTGCGGCACCGGCTCGTCGCGTTCGGGTCGCGCCCGCTGGCCCATGCGCTCCCGCCCGATGCGGAGTTCCGCTTCCGTCCTCCGCAGGGGGAGATCGCGTCGATCTACCGGAGCTGCGACTGCTGGGTCGTGCCGTCGCGGGCGGAAGGGTTCGCGATGCCCGGCATCGAGGCGGCGGCGTGCCGGTGCCCGGTCGTCGCGACGCTGTGCGGGGGTCCGGAGGACTACATCGACGACGGCGGCTCCGGCTTCCTGGTGCCCGTCGAGGATCCGCCCGCCATGGCCGACGCGATCGCACGCGTCCTCACCTGCTCCGCCGACGCGTGGTCGGCGATGAGCGAGCGCAGCTACGCGAACGCGCGGCGGTTCGACTGGGACGTTTCCGCGGAGCTGCTGGAGCGGCACCTCGCGGGCGTCCTCGACGGGAGCGTGGAGGTCAACCCGTGCCGGTTGTGATCGACTTCGCGCTCGTCGGGGCGATGAAGGCCGGCACGACGACGCTGGCGGCCCGGCTCGCGGCGCACCCCGCGCTGTGCGTCTCCGAGCGCAAGGAGCCGGGGTACTTCAGCCGCGACGAGCGGTACGCGCTCGGGGCGGAGTGGTACGCGTCGTTCTTCAAGCACCGCCGGCCGGGGCAGATGCTCGGGGACGCGTCGACCTGCTATTCGCGCAGCGCCGTCTACCCGGAGGCGGCGCCGCGGCTGCGGGAGCACAACCCGGGCCTGAAGCTGGTCTACGTGCTCCGGCACCCGGTCGACCGAGCCTATTCGCACTACGCGCACGAGATGCGGCGCCTGTTCGTCCGCGGTGAGCCGCTCCCGGCGCCCCGGGCGTTCTTCGAGTCGGACCCCGAGTGCGTCGCGGCGAGCCTCTACGCCCGGGAGATCGACCACCTGCACCGCTGGTTCGCGCCGGAGCAATTGCTCGTGCTGCGCTTCGAGGATCTCGTCGCGAGCCCGGAGGGTGCGGCCCGGCGCGTCTTCGAGTTCCTGGGGGTGGATCCGGACGCCTCCGGTCCCGGCGCGACGCACCTGAACGCCATGGGCGAGGGGCTGGGGGCGAGACGGCTGAGGCGACGCGTGACCCGGGCCAGGCATGCGCCGCTGGTGGCGCGGGCGGTCGACGTGCTCCCGCGGCGGGTGCGCCGCCGGGCCAAGGCGACGATCCTCTCGTGGGGGGCGGCGGCGGCGCGGAGCATCGACGATCGCTTCCGCGAAGCGCTGCCGGCGCTCGGCCCGGACGACCGGGCGTGGCTGCACGCGCGGTTCGACGGCGAGACGCGCGAGCTCGGCCGGCGGCTGGGGTGGGACGTCTCGGCCTGGCTGAGCGGGGCGGGGGCGGAGCTGGTGCGTTCATGACGCCGCTCGCGGTCGCGATGCTGCTCGGCTACCCGGTGGTGGCCGTCGTGCTGTTCGGGCTCATGCCGTGCGCGCGGGCGCTAGCGGTGACGTTCGTCGCGGGCTGGATGTTCCTCCCTCAGGGGGGGTTCCAGTTCGCGGGGCTCCCGAACTACGACAAGGGGATGGCGATCGCGCTCGGAGCGTTGGCCGGGACGCTCGTGGGGGGAGCGGACCGGCTCCTGACGCTGAGGCCGTCCTGGCTCGACGCGCCGATGCTGGCGTGGTGCCTCGTTCCGCTGGCGACGAGCCTGAGCAACGGCCTCGGGCTGTACGACGGGGCCTCGGGGATCGCGTATCGGGCCTGTGCCTGGGCGCTGCCCTACCTGCTCGGGCGGGCCCACTTCCGCACCGCGGAGGACCTGCGGGAGCTGGCGGTCGTGTTCGCGGCCGGGGGGCTGGTCTACGTGCCGCTGTGCCTCTTCGAGGTCCGGATGAGCCCGGTGCTGAACACGTGGATCTACGGGTTCCGCACGAACGACATGGTGCACAACCGCCGCTACGGCGGCTTCCGCCCGACCGTCTTCATGCACAGCGGGCTGATGGTGGGGCTGTGGATGTCGTGCTGCACGCTCGCGGCGATCTGGCTGCACCGGGCGGGGAAGCTCCGGTCGATCCTGGGGGTCCCGACAGTGCTGGCGATCCCGGCGTTGCTCGTGACGACGGTGCTCGTCAAGGCCGTGGGCGCGATGGTGCTGCTCGTCGCGGGCTTCGGCGCGCTCTGGGCGGCTCAGCGGACGCGGAAGCCGTGGCCCCACGTGACGATCGCGGTGCTGATCGTGGGCTACGTGGTGATCCGCGCCGGCGGATACTGGCAAGGCTGGCCGATCGTGCAGGCGGCGGAGGCGTTCGACCGGCAGCGGGCGGCGTCGCTGCAGTACCGCCTGGACAACGAGGATCTGCTCGCGGAGCACGCGCTCGACCGGCCCGTGTTCGGGTGGGGCGGGTGGGGCCGCAACCGCGTGAAGAACGAGAAGGGGCGGGACATCTCCACGACCGACGGGTACTGGATCATCGTGCTCGGGCAGAACGGGACGGTGGGGCTCGCGGCGTTCCTCGGCGTGCTCCTCGTCCCGCCGGTGGCGTGCGTGCGCGCGTGGGGCCCGCGGAACTGGACGGGCTCGCCGGGGCACGCCGCCCCCGCGGTGCTCTCCACGGTGCCCCTGCTCTTCGCCGTCGACTGCCTGCCGAACGCCATGTTCAATCCGGTGTACGTGCTGATCCTGGGGGGGATCGGGACGTTCGCTCTGACGGCGCGGCGGGCCGCCGCGGCGCAGGCCCGCCCGCAGGACGCGGCGCGGCTCGTGCAGCTCGCCATGGAACGGGAGGCGTCCCGCCTCCGCACCGGATCGGAGGCCGCATGAACACACGCGATGTCCCCGTCTTCATCCTCTGCGGCGGGCTCGGCACGCGGCTGCGCGAGGAGACCGA
>CAYMFP010000247.1:0-4974 GCA_964389385.1 uncultured Phycisphaeraceae bacterium
GGGGGCCGCAACCGGCCGGGGCGCCGGCCGGGTTTTCCACCGGGGGATGGATCTGGCGTCGATGTCGTTATGATGATGGCGTAGCGATCCCGCGGCCGCGCCGCGGACTCTCGTCGGGGCGTTCGACCCCGGCGGCGCGGCCCCGGAGGGGTGTCACGCCCCGGGGAGAGCCCGCCATGCCGAGCGGCAACCTGACGATCCGCCGTCTGCTCGAGGCGATGAAGGAACTCGACGCCTCCGACCTGCACATCAAGGTCGGGATCCCGCCGGTCTACCGGATCAACGGCGAACTCCGCCCCGTCCAGGCGGACCCCGTCGGGGAGGACGACGCCGACCACCTCTTCGACCCCATCCTCACCGACGAGCTCAAGCAGCGGTTCGAGCGGACCGGCAACTGCGACTTCGCCTGGCACCTGCCGAGCCGCAACGGCGAGGCGCCCGACCGCTTCCGCATCAACCTGCTGCGGTCGGGGAACCACCTGCACGCGGCCGTGCGCCGCGTGAAGGCCGACATCCCGAGCTACGCCAGCCTCCACCTCCCGGCGGTGTACGAGAAGATCGTCGCGGAGAGCAACGAGGGGCTGGTGCTCGTCGTGGGGGTGACGGGCTCGGGCAAGAGCACGACGCTCGCGGCGATGATCGAGCAGATCAACCGCACGGAGGCCGTGAACATCATCACGGTGGAGGACCCGATCGAGTACCGCTTCACGCCGAAGAAGGCGATCATCTCGCAGCGGGAGATCGGGATCGACGTGGAGAGCTTCCCGGTCGCGATGAAGTACGTCGTGCGCCAGGACCCGGACGTGATCTTCGTCGGCGAGATGCGCGACAAGGAGACGATCATCTCCGCCATCCAGGCGGCCGAGACCGGGCACCTCGTCTTCGCGACGCTGCACACCGCCGACACGATGCAGGCGTTCGGGCGCATGCTCGAGTTCTTCCCGCAGGAGGAACGCGGCTTCATCCGCAACTCGCTCGCCGTCTCGCTGCGGGCGATCTGCGCCCAGCGGCTGATGCCCGCCACGCCCGAGTCCGGCGCCGGCGTCGTCCCCGCGACCGAGGTGCTGCTGAACAACCCGACCGTGCGCGACAAGATCCGCGACGGCGAGGACGCGGACCTCCCGGCGATCATCGCCGGCAGCACGGCCGACGGGATGCACAACTTCACGCAGGCCCTCGCGGAGCTGCTCAGGCAGGACCTCATCGACATGAGCACGGCGCTGCGCTTCGCCCCCAACCGGGAGGCGCTGCAGAGCGTCGTCCGCGGGCTGCAGGTCAAGAGTTCGACCCTCGTCCACCGCATCAAGGCCCACGCCTGACGCCGCGGGTCAGGCCCGGAGCAGGCGCCCGAACACCGCCATGCCGCGCGGCCCGAGCAGCGGCTCGACCCGCTCGCACAGCAGCCGCCGGGCCTCGTCCTCCAGCCCCTCCGCGTCGTGCCCGAGCGCCAGCGCCGCCAGGCGGGCGCTCATGCGCCGCACCAGCAACGCGTCGACCACGCCCCACTCGATCTCCGAGAGCTGGCTCTGCAGCGGCGCCAGCGCCCGCTCGCGCAGCCGCTCGCCCAGGTGCAGCAGCCGCCGCCGCGCCGACGCCGGCGTGCACCCCGCCTCCGCGGCCGCCGCGTCGACGGGGCGGGAGCGGAAGTACACGCCGTGCACCAGCCGCGCCTCGCTCGGCGCCAGCCCCTCGACGAGCCGCGCCGCCAGGTCGTCGAGGCGGGCCTCGTCCGCGGGCGCCGCCCCACCCGCCGTCCCGTGCGACGCGGGGCCGCGAGGCTGCCCCTCCCGGGGGGCCCGCCCGGCGCCGTCGCGCGGCCGTGCGGCGAAGCGATCCGCCACCTCGCCGATCTCGAGGCGCCGGAGCAGGTCGTCCGTCGGCCCGTCCGGGAGCCGGCACCGCTCCTCCGCTTCCAGCACGCCCTCGGTCATGGCTCTCTCCTCCACCACGCCTTCCCCCGAGGATCATCCCCGCCGTCCATGCGTGGTCAGCGTACCGAAGGCGACACCGCGCCCGAAGGTTTTCTCGCCGACTTACCGGTGGCGCGCACGGCGGCGCGGCCCGCGACACGGGCGCAAACACCGACGCCGCAGCCCCTTGCGGTCCGGGGCGCCCGCGCCGCGTTTCCAGCGATCCGTAGGGTTTCCGGGCCCCGGACGGGCGTCCCCGTTCCGGACTCCCGCCCTCTCCCGGCCCCCTTCCCGCCCCGTTCAGTACCGCGGCACGCCCGGATCGACCGTCATCGCCCACAGGTCGATCCCGCCCGCCACGCTTACGGCCTCCGGCAGCCCGTTCGCCCGCGCGTGCTCCGTCACCCGCAGGCTCCGCACGCCGCCGTGGCACAGGAACGCCACCCGCCGGTCTCCCGCCCGTTCGCGGATCTCCGGGAGCCGGGCCGGCACGTCGCGCATCCGCACGTGCAACGCCCCGTCCACCGCCGCCGACCGCAGCTCGTCGTCCTCGCGCACGTCGACGAGCAGCAGTTCGTCCTCGTGCATCGCGGCCGCCGCCTCGCGGGGCGAGATCTCGTCCGCCCGCAGCGGGCGTCCGGCCGGCATCCCGCGTCCGTCCAGCCCGGGCACGTTCGGGAACGTGCTCACCGCTCGCCCCTCCGGGACGGCAGGCCGCGCTCGGGCGTCGGCTCAGGAACCAGCGGAGCGCCGTTCCGGCTCTCCCCGCCGGCCCGGTTGTCCGGCGCGTCGTCGGGGAGTTCTTCCTCCCGCGGTCCGGGCTCGATCGTCTCCAGCCCCGATCCGGGGTCCTGGACGTCCTCCGGTTCCACGGTCGTCGTCACGAAATGCGACCCCGTCCCGCTGTACCACCGCTCCCCGTCGGACCGCTTGTACAGCCGCAGCGGCGGGCTGCCCGGCGTCTGCACCTCGCCCCACGCCGGGGCGGTGAACGCACGCACCGGGATCAGCACGATCTCCCCGAGCGCCACGAACGGCGCGGCCGTGACCTCCCACGCCGAATCCCCGAGGTCCATCTGCCGCGTCTCGAGCGCACTCAGCAGCGTCGGGTACAGGCCTTCCTTCCGCCGGCTCTCCGGGTCCGTCACCCGCAGCGGACCAGTGAACGTCGGCCAGTGCGCCGTCCCGTCCACCGGCACGACGAACGTGACCGCGTCCCAGTTGTCCCGCTCGAACGTCAGCGGCGGCGCGTCGATGGGGCCGCTCGCGCGACGCCACGGCCCGGCGTCGGCCGCGGGCAGCTCGGGCGCCGGCTCGAGCGCCGGCAGCAGCAGCTCCCCCCCGATCGTCGGGCGGTCGTTCCGGTCGATCGCGCACCCTCCGGCGGCCGTCCCCGCCGCGACGGCCGCGACCACGACCCCTCTCCCGCCCGCCCCGAACGCACGCCGCCGGCCGTTGCTCTTCATGCTCAACCTTACGCGCCGACCCGGGGCCGACAGACGCCGCCCGCTCCGCGCGCCGGCGATCTCCCTCACCCCCGCCGCAGCGCCCGCTCGAGCGCGCGCCGGCTGACGTCGCCCCCGAACCCGCGCCGCGCCAGCGCCCCCAGCACCCTTCGCCGCAGCGCCTCCTCCTCGATGCCCTTCGGCTGCCGCCGCACGGCCCGCCGCGCCACCTCCACCGCGTCGGCCAGCTCGTCCCGCCCCTCCCGCGCCTCCTTCGCCACCTCCGCCGCCACCGGGCCCGCCACGCCCTTGCTCCGCAGCTTCGCGCTCAGCAGCGCCTCGCCGGCCGGCTTGCGCCGCAGCTCCGACGCCGCCACCGCCTCCGCGTACCGCCGGTCGTCGAGCAGCCCGACCTCCGCCATCCGGTCCGCCGCCGCCTCGCTCGCCTCCGCCGGGTACCCCTTCATCCGCAGCCGCCGCACCAGGTCCGCCCGCGACCGGCTCTTCACCCCGAGCAGCCGCAGCGCCGCCGCCCGCGCCCCCGCCCGGTCCATCTCCGCGAGCATCGCCTGCGCCAGCGCCCGGTCGACCGCCCGCCCCTCCTTCACCCCCAGCCGCACGGCCGCGTCCGTGTCCAGCCGCCCCAGCCGCACCCGGCCCGCGTACACCGCCAGCGTCCCGGGCGCCCGCGGGTCGGGACGCACCGCCGTCACGCGCAGCGACCCGTCGGCCGTCTCCAGCAGCTCACGCGCCCGCGCCCCCGCCTTCGGCCTCCCCGCCATGCACGCCCCTCCTCGCTCGGGCCGATCGCTCGCCGGCCATCGGCGCTACGCGGCCCACCCCTCCCCGCGCAGCTCGTCGAGGTACGACCCCATCTCCCCGAGCGCCTTCTCATCCCCCGCCTCGCGCGCCGCCCCGACCCCGACCCGCAGCGCCTCGATCGCCTCCTCCCGCCGCCCCGCGTCCTCGAGGGCGCGGGCCTTGTGGAAGTACGCGTAGCAGTAGTGGGGGTCCTCCGCGAGGCAGCGGTCGTAGAACTCCACCGCCTTCCCGGCGTCCCCCCGCTTCGCCCACTCCTGCGCGAGCCCGTACAGCACGAACGTGTCCTTCGGATCGGCGGCCAGAAGCTTCTCGAGCTGTTCGATGGAGGGCATGCCCCATCCTACGGGTTCCGCCGGGCCGCGGCCCGCGCGGGGGGCGGCCCCTCCGTGCCCACGGGCCGATCCCGGCCTCGCGTCAAGACTCCGGGGCTCCAAGCCCCAAGACTTCACTCCCTTGAAGCAGACCATCGTCGTCAACGAGGCCCTCCGGCTCCCGCGCGGCAAGCTCGCCGCCCAGGTCGCGCACGCCGCCCTCGACGCCTTCCTCCGCGCCCCGCCCGAGGACCGGGACGCCTGGCTCGGAGAGGGCATGCCCAAGGTCGTCCTCGCCGTCTTCACGCCCGAGGCCCTCCTGGACGTCGCCCGCCTCGCGGCCGAGGCCGGCCTGCCCACCGCCCTCATCCGCGACGCCGGGCGCACCGTCGTCGCCGCCGGCACGCCCACCTGCGTCGGCCTCGGCCCGGCCGCCGCGGACCGCATCGACGCCATCACCCGCGACCTCCGCCTCGTGAAGTAGCG
>CAYMFP010000248.1:0-4930 GCA_964389385.1 uncultured Phycisphaeraceae bacterium
GGTGGGTGGGGTGGTGGGTGGGGCGGGGAGGGCCGGGACGGGTGAGGACGCGGAGACGTTCCTCGAGTACCGGCTGCTGACGGAGGACGACTGGACGGAGCGGCGGCGGATCCGTCTGGTGGACCCGCCGGCGCTGGTGGCGGCGAGCCTGGAGGTGACGCTGCCGGAGTACGCGCAGCGGACGATCGGGGACGCGGCGCGCGGGGCGCTGGTGGCGGGGACGCTGGACCTCGGGGCCGGGGCGGACGAGCGGTCGGTGGTGGGGCCGATCCTGGCGGGGTCGTTCGTGCGGCTGCGGATCGAGCTGAACAAGCCGCTGCCCGAGATCGAGGGGCTCGACCCGTTGGCGCGGCTGCGCGCGGCCGCGGCGATGCCGGACGCGGAGGTCTCCGCGGACGGGCGGGCGATCACGGTCTCGGGGACGCTGCGCGACCCGCTGCGGCTGCCGCTGGAGATCGAGGACGAGTTCGGCCTGGGGATGCGGGACGAGGTGGTGTTCACGCTGGAGGCGCGGGCGGACGCGGAGCCGGCGGTGGCGGTCGCGGAGCCGCGATCGGACGAGAGCGTGCTGCCCTCGGCCGTGGTGCCGCTCGTGGGCGAGGCGAGCGACGACCTCGGGGTGCGGCGGGTGTGGCTGGAGCGGCAGACGGCGCGGCCGGTGCCGGGCTCGGACGCGCGGACGCCCGAGCCGGCGGAGGACCCGGAGGCGATCGCCGAGCGGTCGCTGATCGACGGGTCGGGGAGGCTGCCGCCGGAGGCGCGGGTCGCGGTGGACCTGGACCTGTCGCCGCTGGGGCTCGCGCCGGGGGACGAGGTGTGGGTGCGGGCGGCGGCGCTGGACGCGTTCGAGGACGCGGGCGGGGAGCGGGCGCCGGTGCGTTCGGGGGCGCGGCGGCTGCGGATCATCGACGAGACGGAGTTGGCGGAGCAGATCCGGGGCGAGCTGAACGGGATCCGCCGGGCGGCGCAGCGGCTGGACGAGCAGCAGGCGGAGATCGCGCGGGCGCTGGACGAGGCGGGGGAGGACGCGCCGACGGGCGAGTTCGCGGCTCGGCAGTCGGGGCTGACGGACCGGCTGGCGGCGCAGCTCGAGCAGCTGGGCCGGGTGCGTCGGCGGCAGGAGATGAACCGGCTGGACGACCCCGCGCTGGCGGACCTGCTGCGCCAGGCGGGGGACCTGATGGCGCAGGCCGCGGAGCGGGCGCGGACGGCGGCGGAATCGCTCGCCGCGCCGCAGGGGGCGCGGGCGCCGGCGGAGCGTGTGGAGCTGGCGGAGGAGGCGCAGCGGGATGTCCGGGACCGGCTGAACCAACTCGTGGGGCTGCTGGACCGGGGCGAGGAGGGGTGGCGGACGCGGCAGCTGCTGGAGCGTCTGGCGGAGGAGCAGCGCCGGCTGCTGGAGCGGACGGAGAGCGTCGGGGCGGAGACGGTGGGGCGCGACGCGGCGAGCCTGACGCCGGAGCAGCGGGGCGAGCTGGAGCGGATCGCGGAGCGGCAGCGCGAGGCGGCGGACCGGACGCGGCGGTCGCTCGAGGAGATGCGCGAGGCGGCCGATCGGTCCCGGGAGCAGGACCCGGCGCTCTCGGAGGCGCTGCGGCGGGCGGCGCAGCGGCTGCAGCAGTCTCGTGTGGCGGAGCAGCAGGAGCAGGCGGCGCAGCAGGTGGGGCAGAACCAGACGAGCCAGGCCCAGCAGCAGCAGCAGCGGGCGCTGGAGGAACTCGAGCAGGCGCTGGCGGACCTGGACGAAGCGCAGAACAACCGCGACGCGGCGTTGCGGCGGCTGCTGGCGAGCCTGATCGAGTCGATCGACGGGCTGATCCGCCAGCAGGAGGGGGAGATCGGGCGGCTGGGCGCCGCGCAGGGGGCGTTCGCGGGGCTGGCCGAGTCGATGATCCGCGTGCACCAGAACACGCTGGGCGTGGCGGACGAGGCGGCGGCGGCGCTGCCGGAGGTGCGTTCGGTCGCGGACCTGATCGGCCGCGCGGCGGACGCGCAGGCGGAGGCGGTGGTGGCGCTGCGGGCCTCGCCGGTGGAGGGCGATCGGGCGCTGGAGCGCGAGAACACGGCGCTCGAGCGGCTGCGGCGGGCGAAGGAGGAGGCGGAGCGCCTGGACCGCGAGGCGCAGCAGCGCGAGCAGGACCGGGCGCGCGAGGAGCTGCGCCGCGTGTACCAGGCGGCGCTGGAGATGCAGGTCGCGGCGCGGGCGGCGGCGGCGCCGTACGCGGAACGCGATCGGCTGGACCGGCGGGCGCGGGCGGAGCTTCGGGGCGTGGCGGATCAGCAGCGCGCGGTCGCGGCGGAGCTGGAGCGGATCCGGACGCAGACGCGGGGGCTGACGGAGTCCGGGGTGTTCGATCTGGCGCACCGCCGGATGGAGTCGGACGCGAACACGGCCGCGGAGTCGCTCGGGCGGGGAGAGGCGGGCGCGGCGGTGGCGATGCGGATGCAGGCGGTGGAGGAGACGCTGCGGGAGCTGGTGGCGGCGTTGACGCGGCGCCCGCAGAACGAGCAGGAGTTCGACCAGCAGCAGGCCGGGGGCGGGTCCGGGGGCGGAGCGCAGGGCGGGGAGCAGGGGCCGCTGGTGCCGCCCTTGGCGGAGCTGCGCCTGCTGCGGGCGCTGCAGGCGCAGGTGGCGGCGGCGACGCGGCTGGCGGCGGAGAACGGCGCGCAGACCGGGCCGGCGGAGCTGCAGCTGCTGGGCGATGCGCAGCGGGCCCTGGCGGCGGAGGCGGCGGACCTGATCCGGCGGATGAACCAGGCGAGCGGGGGCGGCGCCCCGGGCGGATTGCCCATCCCCGAGCCGGGGAGCGGGGCGGGGCCGACCCCCGAGCCCGAGGCGGCGGGTGAGGCGGGGGACGAT
The DNA here is from genome assembly GCA_964389385.1 of uncultured Phycisphaeraceae bacterium. Classification (GTDB taxonomy): domain Bacteria; phylum Planctomycetota; class Phycisphaerae; order Phycisphaerales; family UBA1924; genus CAYMFP01. The sequence goes on from CAYMFP010000248.1 coordinate 2,861, forward strand.
TCGTCGGTCGGGGAGGGCGAACCGGGGGCGCCGGCCGGGCGTCCTGCGGAGGAGGCTTCGGGTGTGTCCGGTCCCGCGGAGGCAGGCGAATGACGTTGCTGATCGCTGCGCTGGCCTTGTTCGTGCAGCCCGCCGCGCCGGCGGAACCGCCTCCCGCTGGGGAAACGGCGCCGGCGGAGGGGGCGGCGCCGCCTCGGGATCGGGAGAGCCGGGGTGGGGAGAGCCGGGGTGGGGCGTCTCGGGGTGGGGCGGTTCCGGGTTTGGACGAGTTGCTCGGGATCGAGGAGGAGGGCGCGGCGGAGCCGGCGGAGGCGCCGCTGCGCACGCCGGAGGAGGAGGCCCTGCACCGGCGGCTGACCGGGGAGCACCCGGCGCAGCAGTTCGAGCAGGCGGCGGAGCTGATGAACGAGGCGGCGTGGCGGATCGGCTCGTCCGGGGACGTGGGGATCGGGACGCAGCGGATGCACGAGGACATCCTGCGGAAGCTGGACCAGGTGATCGCGGCCGCGGAGCGGAACCAGCAGCAGAACTCGTCGTCCTCGTCTTCCCGGCAGCAGCAGCAACAGCAGCAGCCGCAGCAGGGCGGGCAGCAGCAGCAGCAACAGCAGCAGGAGAACCAGCAGGGGGACGGGGAGCGGGACAACACGCCGTCGGACTCGACGGACGCGCGGCTGTCCGAGACGATCCCGGCGGCGGGCGCGGCGTGGGGCGCGTTGCCGGAGCGCGTGCGCGAGGCGCTGCTCCAGGGCATCAACGACCCGTTCAGCTCGATCTACCAGCAGCAGACGGAGGCGTACTACCGCCGCCTCGCGGAGGACCCGGCGCCATGAGGAACCGTCCCCGCCCCCCCCACTCCTCCCGTCCGCTCGCCGTGCCGCGGCGCGTGGCGGCGCCGGCCGCGCTGCTCGCCGCGCTGGTGCTGGGCGGCTTCGCCGCGCAGCCCGCGGAGGAGGCGGGCGTCTCGGGGTCGGCGGAGCCGGCGCGGACCGGGCCGGCGGCCCCGGGGCCGCGCGAGGCGACGCGGCGGTCGGCCGACGCGTCGGCGCAGAACGCGGCGCTCGAGCAGGAGATCACGCCGGAGCTGGACGCGGCGGTGCGCGAGGGGCTCGCGTGGCTCGCGGCGCGGCAGGCGGAGGACGGGGCGTACGACGGGGGGCGGTTCGGGCGGAACGTGGCGATCACGGCGCTGGCGAGCCTGGCGTTCATGGCCGACGGGAACCTGCCGGACCGGGGGCCGTACGCCGAGCAGGTGGCGCGGGGGGTGGAGTTCGTGCTGGCGAACAGCGCGGAGAGCGGGCTGATCGCGGCGGACGCGGCGAACGGGCCGATGTACGGGCACGGGTTCGCGACGCTGTTCCTGGGGGAGGTGTACGGGACGTCGGGGGGCGGGGCGGACACGGCGCAGTCGAAGCGGATCTACGAGGCGCTGGTGAAGGCCGTGCGGCTGATCGAGCGGACGCAGAACGAGGAGGGCGGCTGGCGGTACAACCCGGTGCCGTACGACGCGGACGTGTCGGTGACGATCTGCCAGATCATGGCGCTGCGGTCGGCGCGGAACGCGGGGATCGAGGTCTCGAAGGAGGTCATCGACAACGCGGTGGAGTACGTGCGGCGGTGCCAGAACCCGGACGGGGGGTTCAAGTACCAGATCCAGACGGGCCCGAGCGCGTGGCCGCGGTCGGCGGCGGGGGTGGCGAGCCTGTTCTACGCGGGGATCTACGAGGACGAGGCGATCGACCGGGGGCTGGAGTACCTGGAGCAGCAGGCGCTGCCGGGGACGAACCGCGCTTCCCGGGCGCACTACTGGTACGGGCAGTACTACGCGGTGCAGGCGAGCTACCTGGCGGGGGGCGCATCCTGGGCGAAGTGGTGGCCGGCCGTGCGGCGCGAGCTGCTGGCCGAGCAACGCCCCGACGGATCGTGGGAGGACCGCAGCGTGGGGGACGAGTACGCGACGGCGATGGCGCTGATCGTTCTGCAGATGCCCAAGCGCTACCTGCCGATCTTCCAGAAGTAACCCCCCCCCCCCCCCCCCCCCCCCCCCCCCCCCCCCCCCCCCCCCCCCCCCCC
>CAYMFP010000249.1:0-4920 GCA_964389385.1 uncultured Phycisphaeraceae bacterium
CGAACGATGGACCGCGGCGTGCCGCTGCACCCGCAGGCACTGCGGGCTGGCCGCGGAGCACACGATCGCCTGGCCGGAGGCCGGCTGGTTCCGCACCTCCGTCGCCGGGCAGGAACTCTGGTTCGCCAACCGCGACCACATCGGGTACGTCCGGGCGTACATCGCGGCCACGGTCGACCGCAACGTCTTCACACGCGGCTACCGGGAATATGCGGGCCTGCGCCGGCTCCCCGCCCGCATCATCTCGGCCAAGAACCGCGAGAAGGTCCTCCGCGCGCTGGACCGGCTCGCGGAGGCCTGAGCGTCACCGGTCGGCCAGCGCCCGCTCCGCACCGGCCCTCCGCCGGTTCGGAGCCGCGGCCAGCCGCCGCCCCCCCACCGCCGCGATCGCCATCGCGTCGGCGACGTCCGCCGGCTCGGGCATCGCGCTCAGCCCGAACATGCCCATCACCGCCCGCTGCATCTGCTGCTTGGTCGCCCGACCGCTCCCGGTCACGGCCTTCTTCACCAGCGCCGGCGCGACCTCGACGATCTCCACCCCCGCACGCCTGGCCGTCAGCAGCACCACGCCCCGGGCGTGCGCCATCACCACCGCCGTCGCCGGGTGGGCGTAGTGGCTGAAGACCGCCTCGACCGCCACGGCCTCGGGCCGCACCCGGTCGAGCAGGTCCCGCAGGTCCGCCTCGAGTTCCTCCAGGCGGGAGGCGACGGAGGGAGCCCGGGATCCCTTCGCGGCGAGGCGGATCACCCCGGCCTCGACGACCGACGGGCGCACGAACAGCAGGGACGCGTCCTCGACGCACCCGTACCCCGTCACCCGAAGCCCTGGATCGATCCCGAGGACGCGCACGCCCACAGCCTATCGGCCCCGGACCGCCCCCAGCGGGACTTCGGGGCCCGCCCGCCAAACTTCTCCCGCGTTCCGGCAGGTTGCGGCCCCGTCCTGCGCTTCTCCCCTCGGCCCGAGCCGCCGACCGGAGAGCACACATGCCCGCCACCTCCCCCGCCACCGCCTACGACGTCCGCATCGGCCCGACGCGCCAGCTCGGCGCCCGCCTGCTGCTCCATCCCGCGCACAACGCCGCCGGCGTGGCGGTGGTCGAGCACACGCTCCCGCCGGGCGAGCTGGCCGCCCCGCCGCACCGGCACACGCGGGAGGACGAGTTCTCGATCGTGCTCGAGGGCGAACTCACGGTCTGGGAGGAGGGGATCGTGAGCGTCCACGGGCCGGGCAGCTTCGTCGAGAAGCGCCGCGGGCGGCTGCACACGTTCTGGAACGCCGGCCCCGGCCCGCTGCGATTCCACGAGATCATCGCGCCGGGCGCATTCGCCGGGTACTTCCCCGAGGCGGACCGGCTCCTGCCCGCGGACGGCCCCCCGGACGACGGCGTCCTCCGCCGCTTCGACGACCTGAACGAGCGTTACGGGCTGGAGATGGACTGGAGCGCGGTGCCCGAACTCGCGCGCCGGCACGGACTCCGGCTCGCCTGACGGCCTCAGCTCACCGCCGCGTGGGGGTGCGCGAGCCCGGCGAACCGGGCAGCGGTCGCCAGGGCCGTCTCGGGGCTGCTCGCGTACCCGTCGGCCCCGACGCGCTGCCAGAGGTCGTCGGAGTCCATGAACGCCATGCCGCCGACGAGCACCTTGACGTGCTCGAGCCCCGGCTCGCTCCTGACGGCCTGGATCAGGTGCATGGCGCTGCGCAGGTGCACGCTCATCGAGGCCGAGAGGGCGACGACGTCGGCCTTGAAGGTCTTGCAGGTCTGCGCGAACTCCAGCCCGGGGAGGGGCTGGTCGAGCAGGATGACGCGCCACCCTTCCATCTCGAAGAAGTCCGAGATGATGCGGATCCCGATGCCGTGGCGGTTGGTCTCGGTCGGGCTGGCGAGCAGGACCTTCCCGTTCCAGGGCTTGCGGTCGATCAGCGCGTAGAGCTGGGCGATGACCATCTCCGTCACCGAGGTGGCGAACAGCTCCTCGCCGACGGTCAGCTCGTTGAGGTGCCACATCCGCCCGAGTTCGATCTCGGCCGGGACGAGGACCTCGCGGTACGCCTGCTCCACCGTGATGCGGTCCGGGATCGCGTCGAGGACGACGCGGCTGGCGCGGTGCCGGTCCCCCTCCAGCACGGCGAGGAGGTATTCGGCGGCGATCCGGCCGCCCGGCGTGTCGGCCCGCAGGGGCGTGACGCCGTCCATCGGGAACCCCTCGAGGGCCTCCTCGGCCGGCTCGAAATAGGCGCTCAGGTCGATCCGGTTCCGCTCGGGAAGCTCCTCTTCGAGCACCTCGCGGAGACACCCGAGGGCTTCCCGCACGTCCTCGATCGGCACGCCGCGGGCCTCGAACGCCTGCCGCGTCCAGGCGACGCGGTTGGCGAAGATCCTGGGTTCGTCCGTCTCGATCGAAGCCGCCAGCTCGTACAGCCGCCCGCGCAGGTGGTCGCGCCAGCCCGCGAAGGGGTCGGTGCCGAAGCGTTCGGCCGCCTCCGGGCGCCGCTCCAGAAGGAGCTGGGCCGCGTAGGAGGCGTAGGCCCCCGCGCTGCTCTCGATGAGTTCCGCGATGAACGAGTTCTTCGAGTTCATCCGCTCCGCCGCCCGTCGGTTCCGAAGAACGCTTCCGGAGGCGCGTCCGGCCGGTCACGCATCCGGCGACGCCGCTCCGAGGCTCCCTCCGGACCCGCCCCGCTCGTCCCGAGGCCCGGGCGGTGCGAGGTCCGCTTTCCTGTACCGGCGGAGACTACGGGCAACCACGCTCGAACGCCACCCGTCGGGGGACCCGGAAAAAGGTGGCGATGGACCGCTGCCGCGGCTCCGTCCGGGGCTGTGATCGGAGGCGGAGGGGAAGCGGATGCAGTTCCGGGCGTGCGGGCGTCAATCTCCCGGGCGGGCCCGGGACGCGGCCTCGAGTTCCGACCGCAGCAGGCGGACACGCTCCTCGGCGATCGCCAGCCGACGTCCGATAGGTGCGCGTTCCCGGTCGACCGTCCGGACGAGGCGCCGGGCCCAGACGGCCTCGGCCGCGAGCACCGCCAGCCCCAGCCCCGCCGCCCAGACCCGCTCGGCCCCCTCCGTCTCCACCACCAGGGCGACGCCCATCACGGCCGTCCCGACCAGGACGGCGAGCGTGAGCTTCTTGACGTGGCGATCCAGGAACGCATCCATCGTTGCTTCCAGCGGGTTCCGGGTGGCGGCCCCGGCGCCGCGGGAGACACGCCCGGCGTCCCCGCGCGGCCGGAGCGGTGCCTCACTGCTCGGAGCGGGGGCGCAGGCGGATTCAGGGGGTGACGCAGAGGCGGCTCTCGATCCGCAGGTCGCCCGTCAGGGTCCTGTGGAGAGGGCAGCGCCCGATGATGGTGGCGACGCGTTCGCGCTGCTCGTCGGTCAGATCGCCCTCGATCTCGACGTCCACGTCGATACGCTCGTGCCCCGCCTCCCGGGCGTGGCGGAGGGCGCACGAGATGGAACGCACCGGCCACCCCTTGCGGTCGGCGTACATGCGGCCGGTCATCACCTTGCACGCGCCGAGGGCGGCGAGGAGCATCGCGTACGGCCCCGGCCCGGCGTCGGCGCCCCCGAGCGATCCGGGCTCGTCGGCGATCCACTCGTGCCGCCCGGCGCGGACGGTCGCGCGGTAGTTGCTGGTGCCGATCTGCACGGTGACGGCGTCGCTGCTCACGCCCACATCGTATCGGCGTCGCGCGAGCCGCAGCGGCGCCGCGTCAGGCGCGCCGGCGGCGGACGCCGCAGGCGAGAACACCGACCGTTGCGATCGCGGCCGGCCCCGGCAGCGGAGCGGCGATGCCGGGCCGCGAGCGGGCGATGCGGAAATCGTCGAACGAGACGCCGTCGTCGGCGGCGTCGAAGGTGAACGTGATCCCGGCGATCCCGGCGGCCCCCGGCTCCTGGAGGAAGCCGAACCACCCGGTGCGCGAGTCGTCGCTCGAGCCGTAGTAGCCCCGGCCCTCGATGTGAAAGACGGTGCCGTCGTCGAGCGTGATGACCAGGTCCGAGACCTCGAGGTCCGCGAAGTGGAAGCTGAAGCCGGCGACGTCGCTCTCGGTGAAGGTGAGCGTGTAGGAGAAGGTGCTGGAGGACGGAGTGGCGCCGTTCAGGCGGCCCGGGGTGTGGAAGTAGAGGTAGTTCGCCCCGCTGAGCGGCGTCTGGAACGTCGCGGTCGCGCCGCTGAGGACGGCGAGTTCCGACCCGGCGGGCCCCGTGACGGTTGCGAGGGTCGCGCCCGTGCCGAAGTCGAGGGTCTGGTCCCCGAAGCCGACGGCTTCGTCCTCGAAGTCCTCGAGGTGCACATCGAACCCGGCGGCGGTCACGGCCGCCGCCCAGTCGGCTCCCGTGGATCCGGCGCTCAGTTCGAGCCCGTTCCAGGAGGTGAGGGGCTCGGCGCTCGCCGCGGCCGCGGCCAAGGCCAGGGCGGCTGCGGCGGAGCGTGCTTGGGTTCTCATGCGTCCTCCTCGGTCGATGTCGCCGTACGGCGGGGGTCGGCGCTGCGCCCCTGTGCGGGCGGCACGCTGCCGGGGGGATCGAGGGGTTCGCGATGCCCGATGCGGGGGCGGGGCTCCGGCGGCGGGCGTTTCGCTCCCGTCGTGCGCGAACGGCACCCGGAGCGGTGGTGAGCTTCCGAGGCGACGCCTCTGCGTTCCGCCGGAACGGGCGGAGCCGCTCGGCCGCTGGATCATTCAGGAGCATCTGGATGCGGGAGGAGGCCGATGATCGTGCGCAATGCGCGGATTGCGGCGACCAGCTCCGCGTGAAGCCGAGGCGTTCGGCGGGATGCGGCGGCCCGGGAGGCGGGGACGCCGTGCCGGCCCGGACGCGGAGTCGCCGGAGGTCGGGCGGGCGGGTGAACGAGGCGGGGCGGGGCTCCGGCGGCGGGCGTTTCGCTCCCGTCGTGCGCGAACGGCACCCG
>CAYMFP010000250.1:0-4877 GCA_964389385.1 uncultured Phycisphaeraceae bacterium
TCCCCCCCTCCCTCCTCTACCCTCCCCCGTGCAGTTCATCTTCCTCGGCACCGGCACCAGCGCGGGGGTGCCCGCGATCGGCATGGACCCGCCGACGGACGACCCGCGCGACCGGCGGCTGCGCACCTCCGCGTGCTTCCGCTTCACCGACCACCGCGGGCGGCCGCGGACGGTCCTGATCGACTGCGGTCCGGACATCCGCCAGCAGGCCCTCGCCCACGGCCTCGACCGGTGCGACGCGATCCTCTTCACGCACAACCACGTCGACCACACGTGGGGGCTCGACGAGGTGCGGCGGTTCAACGTCCTGCAGGGCGGGCCGATCGACATCTACGCCGAGGAGCCGACGCTGCGGCACCTGCGGCGGGTCTACCAGCACGTCTTCGAGCGGCACAAGAACGTGCAGGACTCGTTCGTGGCGAGCATCATCCCGCACCGGGTGCACATCCCGGACGCGGAGGGGGATGGCGGGGGCGGGGCTCTCCTCCCCGACCGGCTCGACCTCTTCGGGCTGCTCGCGACGCCCTTCCGCCTGCTGCACGGGCGGCTGCCGATCGCGGGGTGGCGGTTCGAGCCGGCCGACAACGCCGCGGGGCGGCACCTGGCGGGCGCCGCGCCCGAAGGCCTCTTCCCGCTGGCGTGGTGCACGGACGTCTCGGCCGTCCCGCCGCGGAGCTGGGGCATGCTCGGGGGGCTCGGGACGCTCTGCCTGGACGCCCTGCGGCGGCGGCACCACCCGACGCACCTGACGCTGGACCAGGCCCTGGCGGTCGTGGACCGGGCGGGTCCGAAGCGGGCGTTCTTCATCCATATGGGGGGGGACCTGCCGCACGAGGCGACGAACGCGGAGATCGCGGCGGCCGGGTACCCGCACGTCCGCCTGGCCCACGACGGGCTGACGCTGGGGCGGCTGCCCGCGGAGGAGCGGGCGCCCACCGCGTCCGAGGCGGGGTGGTGAGCCGGCGGACGCCGGACCGCGCGGAACGGGGCGGGGGAATCTTCGCTCGCGAGGGGGGAATTCCCTTGCGAAGCGACGGCCAGGGGTTAGGCTGAAGGGGTCTCGCACCGGACGGTTCCGTCCGGGCGCTGCCGGCGGACGCTCTGTTCGCCGGCGAAGGGTCGTCCGAACTTGTCGCATCACCCGACGCCCAGGGAGGCTGGCATGCCCGCGCCCCGCCGCAGCGGCTTCACGCTCATCGAGTTGCTGGTGGTCATCGCGATCATCGCGCTGCTGATCGGGATCCTGCTCCCGACGCTCGGCAAGGCCCGGCGCAGCGCGCAGAACGTGGTCTCGCAGGCGAACCTGCGGTCGCTCGGGCAGGTGAGCGCGCTGTACGGGATGCAGCGGGACGACATCTTCCCGGTGACGCTCAACATCCCCTACGCCCCGCGCTACCCGCTGAGCGCGGGGTATCGCTGGTGGGACGTCCCGGTGCCGGGCTCGGTCGGTGTCTCCTACTGGCGGTTCTCCGGCACCACGCAGTGGAACAGCGAGGCGTACGCCTTCCACTGGTTCAGCCGGATCGCCTCCGAGATGGTCAGCGAGAACAACCACACGTTCGAGGCGCAGTTCTCGCCGGCCGACGCCACCGTGATGCAGCGGTACCGGGAGGACACCACCGACCCCGAGTTCGACATCGCCGACTCGCTGTGGGACTGCTCCTACTGGCTCAGCCCGACGACGTGGTTCCAGCCGGAGCGGTACGTGAGGGGGGCCGGGCGCGCGGTGTCGACCTCGCTGAACGTGCCGGCCGCGAAGGCGGCGATCCAGCGGTACGACAACGTCGTGCACTCGAGCGCGAAGGTGATCCTCTTCGAGCGCTTCGACACGCGCCAGACCAAGCGGTCGCAGCTGCGGTTCTCCGGTCCTCCCTCGTCCCGCCCGCCGACCTCGGCCGGCATGGCGAACATGCCGCCGAGCTACAACAACCCCGGGGCCCGCCCGGCCGTCGCCACGGCCGACGGCAGCGTCCTGCTCGCCAACATCCAGCAGATCTACGCCCAGGATGTCGAGGCCCCCGAAGATTCCCTCGTCCCCACCGATGTCTGGACGTTCCCCAGCTTGAGCAGCTGGGGCATGGAGAACGACGGGATCGAGGACGGCGGGGGCACGAACCCCGGACGGTATCAGGCCCTCTTCTGGGCCACGATCGACGGCGTCCGGGGGCGTGACCTGAACCGCTGACAACGGTCGGGTGAGGGACGTCGCCCGGATGAGCCCTCCGCCCGCCTCCGTCCGGGCCGATCGGCCCGCCTCCCGAACCCGCCCCCCGACCCCGTCTCCCGGAGTCCTGGATGCCCCGCGACCGCAAGAGTTCCGATATCTCGCTCCTCGCCGCCGTCCTGCTGCCCTGCCTCACGTTCGGGGTGCTCGCGGCCGCCGGCTGCGGGCGGGACGCCCCGCCCCCGCCCCCCGCGGACGAGGCGCCCGCCGACCCGCCCGCGATCAACCGGGGGGGCGGCGCCCCCGTCGGCTCCTCCTGAGGCCGCGGCGACGCTCGCCCGGCGGGGGCATGGCCCGCGAGGAAGGGGCCGACCTACACTGGCGGTCCCATGGGCAAGAGCCGCGAAATCAAGAAGCGGATGAAGGCGGTCGGCAACATCCGGCGCATCACGCGCACGATGCAGATGATCGCGACGAGCAAGTTCGCCCGGGCCCAGCAGGCCGCGACGGCGAGCAAGCCGTACACGCAGGCGCTGTTCGGGCTCGTCAGCGACCTCGCCGGCGGGGAGGGGGTCGACTCGCCCCTGCTCCAGACGCCGGGGGCCGACGGCGCCCGCCCCGCGAGCGGGCGCGAGCTGACGCTCGTGCTGACCAGCGACCGCGGGCTGGCGGGCCCGTACAACGGCTCGGTCCTCCGCCTGGCGACGCGGCACCTCCGCGAGCACGCCCCGGCCGACCCGGCCAAGGGCGGCGAGGTCGAGATGGTCGGCAAGAAGGGGGCCGGCATCTTCCGCTTCAACAACATCCCCGTGACCCGGCAGCACACCCAGTTCGGGGACAAGCCGCGGTTCGAGGAGGTCGAGCGGCTCGCCCAGGAGTACATCGAGCGGTTCGCGGCCGGGGAGATCGACGCCGTCCGCGTCGTCTACATGAAGTTCATCTCCACGGGCACGCAGCGCCCGGAGGTGCTCCAGCTCCTGCCGTTCCAGAAGCCCGCCGCCGCCCCCGCCGCGAAGGCGGAGGCCGCGTCGGTCGGCGACGCCCGCGACCCGGCCCCGGGCGTGCCCAAGCAGTTCGAGTTCACGCCGAGCCCGACGGAGCTGCTCGAGACGCTGCTCCCGGCCGCGGTGAAGGCCCAGCTCTTCCAGTGCTTCAACGACGCGGTCGTCTCGGAGCACGTCGCCCGGATGGTGGCGATGAAGGCGGCGACCGACAACGCCGGGAAGATGCGCAACCGCCTGAAGCGCGACTACAACCGCGCCCGCCAGGCGCAGATCACGACGGAGCTGACCGAGATCATCAGCGGCGCGGCCGCGCTCGGCTGACGCCGGGCGCCGCCGTCGCGGCACGGACCCTGGCGGGCGGACGCGGGAGCGTCCGCCCGCGGTCGTTTTGTTCCCGCCGGTTCGGGCGTCGCTCCGTCGCGTTCGCGGGCGGGGGCGGGAAGTCGGCTGCATCGGCCCCGGGATCGATCCGATCTGCGGCGTGAACCGCTCCGTCGGGGAGCCCGTACGGAGAGATCGGGCGGGTCCTGTCCGGGGGCCGCCCGGCTCCAACGGCACACATCTTCGGGACGGGTCCGGTCTGTGCGAGAGATCGGACTCACGGACCGCGTGGCTGTGTGCGCGCTGCGCGGTCCGCCCTGCGGGCTCCGGCTCCGGCCGGGGCCCGTGTTGTTTTTGGATCGGAAGCGGTTGGTGAACCGGATGGGTCGGGTGCGTGTCCGGAATGCGGGGCTGTGGGATCGGCCCCTGGGGCTTGGCGCCCCCGGCTCGTGGGTCGGGCTACGCTCGCCGCATGACGGTGTTCCTGAACGGCGGGTTCGTGTCGCGCGACGAGGCGCGGGTGTCGGCCTTCGACGCGGGGATGACCCACGGCGTGGGGCTCTTCGAGACGATGCTGGGGGTGCGCGACGAGCGCGAGCCGGAGGGGGTGCGGGTGGTGCAGCTCGCCGAGCACCTGGAGCGGCTGGGGGCCTCGGCGAAGAAGACGGGGCTGAGCGAGGACCTGCGGGCGGACCGGCTGGGCGAGGCGGTGCTCGAGTGCGTCCGGAGGTTCTTCGAGGAGGAGGCGGGGCGGATCGGCGCCGAGCGGGCCCGGGTGCGGCTGACGGTGACGGGGGGGGACCTGAACCTGCTCGAGACGATCGGGCGCCGGGCGGAGCACACGCCGACGGTGCTCATGAGCGCGACGGGGGCGACGCGGTACCCGGACGAGATGTTCGAGCGGGGCGTGCTGCTGACGATCGCGGACGCGAAGGCGAACCCGCTGGACCCGCTCGCCGGGCACAAGACGCTGAACTACTGGTGGCGTCTGCGGGAGCTGCAGGCCGCGGGGGCGAAAGGGGCGGGGGAGGCGCTCGTGCTGCAGGTGACGAACCACGTGGCGGGGGGCGCGGTGAGCAACGTGTTCGTGGTGAAGGACGGGGGGCTCGTCACGCCGGTGGCGCAGGGGGAGGAGGAGGCGGGGGCGCTGCCGAGCCCGGTGCTGCCGGGGGTGACGCGGCGGGGGGTGCTGGAGTTCGCCGAGGAGCTGGGGCTGCCGGCCCGGCGGCGGCTGGTGACGGTGGAGGACGTGCTGGACGCGGACGAGGTCTTCCTGACGAACTCGAGCTGGGGCGTGCTGCCGGTGACGCGGGTGGAGCGGAAGGAGATCGGGGGCGGGACGGTGGGGGAGGTGACGCGGCGGGTGCGGGAGCGGTGGTTGGAGATGG
>CAYMFP010000251.1:0-4867 GCA_964389385.1 uncultured Phycisphaeraceae bacterium
CGCGGGACCGTCTCCCGCCGGCTGCACGGCAGGCCCCGAAGACCAAGGGAGCGGCATGAGGTTCGGACGTTTCGAGATGCGGAGTCTTGTGCGGAACGCGGGCGCGCGCTGGTTCGGTTCGCTCGCGGGGGCGCTGCTGGGGGTGGCGGCAGGGGTGGGGGGGATGGGGGGAGCGGAGGCCCGGGCCGCCGCGGAGCCCGTCGATCTGATCATCAACGTCGACAACCGCGAGACGGTCAGCCTGAACGGCGACTGGAAGTACACGGTCGATCCGTACGAAGTCGGCTACTGGGACTACCGCTACCAGCCCTCCGACGCGGGCTTCTTCCGCGACGCCCCGCACGACGACGCCTCGGCCCTGATCGAGTACAACTTCGACACCTCCCCGGCCCTCAAGGTCCCCGGAGACTGGAACACCCAGCGCGACGAGCTGCTGCTGTACGAGGGCACCGTCTGGTACCGCCGGAAGTTCGGCTTCACCCCCGGCCAGGACGAACGCGTCTTCCTGCACTTCGGCGCCGCGAACTACGAGGCCCGCGTCTACCTGAACGGCGAGCAGCTCGGGCGGCACGTCGGCGGCTTCACGCCCTTCCAGTTCGAGGTCACCGGCAAGCTCCGCGACGGCGAGAACTCGCTCGTCGTCAAGGTCGACAACACGCGCCGCCACGACGCGATCCCCACCGTCAACACCGACTGGTGGAACTACGGCGGCCTCACCCGCCGCGTGATGCTCGTCCGCACCCCGCGGACCTTCGTCCGCGATTACATGATCCAGCTCGACCCGCAGGACCCCGGCACGATCCGCGGCTGGGTCCGGGTGGACGGCCCGGACGCCGCCGGCGAGGTGCGGATCGAGATCCCCGAGGCCGGGCTCTCCCACACCGTCACGACCGACGGCTCCGGCTTCGCCGAGGTGCGCATGGCGGCCGCCGGCCTCGAACTCTGGCGCCCCGGGGCCCCGAAGCTCTACGACGTCTCGCTCACGGTCGGCGGGCACGAGCTGGTCGACCAGATCGGCTTCCGCACCGTCGCCACGCGCGGCACGGAGATCCTCCTCAACGGCGAGCCGCTCTTCCTCCGCGGGATCTCGATCCACGAGGAAGCGCCCCTCCGCGGCGGGCGGGCGTACAGCGTCGAGGACGCACGCACCCTGCTCGGCTGGGCCGAGGACCTCGGCTGCAACTTCGTCCGCCTCGCCCACTACCCGCACCACGAGGGCATGGTCCGCGAGGCGGACCGCCGCGGGCTGCTCGTCTGGTCCGAGGTCCCCGTCTACTGGACGATCGACTGGGAGAACCCGGAGACCTACGCCAACGCCCGGCGCCAGCTCTCCGAGATGATCGCGCGCGACCGCAACCGCGCCGCCGTCATCCTCTGGTCCGTCGCCAACGAGACCCCGGTCACCGACCGCCGCCTGGAGTTCCTCCGCGGGCTCATTGACACGGCCCGCGGGCTGGACCCCACCCGCCTCGTCACGGCCGCGCTCGAGAAGTCCTACCGCGACCGCACCACCGTCGTCATCGAGGATCCCCTCGCCGGGCACCTCGACGTGCTCGGGTGCAACGAGTACATCGGCTGGTACGACGGCCTGCCGCCCAAGGCCTCGACCGTCCGCTGGGTCTCGGACTACGACAAGCCGCTCATCATGAGCGAACTCGGCGGCGGCGCCCTCGCCGGGCGCCACGGCGACGAGACCGAACGCTGGACCGAGGAATTCCAGGCCGCCCTGTACCGCCACCAGACCGAGATGCTCTCGCAGATCCCCTTCCTCGCCGGCACGACGCCCTGGATCCTGATGGACTTCCGCTCGCCGCGCCGCCTGCTCCCGGAGATCCAGGACTTCTGGAACCGCAAGGGCCTGCTCTCCGAGCGCGGCGAGCGCAAGCAGGCCTTCGACGTGCTGCGGGCGTTCTACGAGCAGATCCGCGACCGCGAGGAGGCCGCGCGCTGACGCGCCGCGGGAATCCTCCCCGCCGCGCCGCCCGCAGGGATCCGCCCGCCCCGCCGACCACCCGCCACGGAGAACGCTCCATGCTCCCGGCCGTCGTCCGCCGAACCCTCCGCCCGCTCGCTCCGCTCCTGGGCCTGACGCTGGCGTTCGCCGCCGCGGCCCTGCCCGGCTGCGGCGACGGCGGGAGCGAGGGGCGCACCCGGCTCAAGATCGCCTCGCCCCTGCCGGAGGACCACCCCGCCACGCGGGCCCTCGCCGAGTTCGCCGAGGACCTGACCGCCCGCACGGACGGGCGCGTCCGGGCGACGCTCTTCGCCAACGCCGCCCTCGGCAACGCCACGGAGGCCCTGGAGAGCGTCCGGGCCGGCAGCAACGTCGAGATCGCCGCCGTCGCCGCCTCCGAGATCAGCCAGTACGACCCGATGTTCAACGTCCTCGCGATGCCCTTCCTCTTCGAGGACATGGACCACATGCACCGCGTCCTCGACGGCGAGGTCGGGGCGGAGTTCGCCCGCCGCCTGCGCGACCAGGGCCTCCACCTGCTCGCCTACTTCGACGCCGGCACCCGCAACATCATGACGATGACCGGGCCGGTCCAACGCCCGGAGGACCTGAGCGGCCGGACGATCCGCGTCATGACCGCGAAGGTGCTCATCGACACCATCAACAGCCTCGGGGCCTCCGCCAAGCCCATGCCGCAGGGCGACGTCTACACCGCCCTCCGACTCGGCAACATCGACGGCTGGGAGAACAACGCCTCCACGGCCTTCCAGTTCCGCATGCACGAGACCGGCTGCGACCACTTCGCCTGGACGCACCACCTCGCGATCCCCGACCTCATCGTGATGAACGCCGCCCTCTACGACCGCCTCCCGGAGGACCTGCGGGCGGAACTCGACGCCGCCGCGGCGGAGATGCTCGCCCGCCAGCGCCGGCTCTGGGCCGAGGCCGAGGCGGCCGCCGTCGCCTCGCTCCAGCGCGAGGGCGTCAAGTTCAACGAGGTCGACCTCGCCGCCTTCCGCGAGCGCGCGGCGCCCGTGTACGAGCGGCAGATCCGGCAGCACGGCGAGCTGTTCGAGTCCCTCGTCGAGCGCATCCGCAGGGAGGCCGCGCGGTGAGCCGCGGCGTCCGGCGCCGGGCGGCCTGGCTCTGGAGGAACCTCGAGGAGGTCTCGGGGGCCGCGCTCCTCGCCGCCCTCTGCCTCTTCTGCACGGTGCAGATCGCCGGCCGCTACCTTCTCCGCTCGCCGCCGAGCTGGACCGAGGAACTCAGCACGATCCTGCTCGTCTGGCTGACCTTCGTCGGCGCCTCGCTCGCCCTGAAGAAGGGCGAGCACTTCGCCGTCTCGGTCCTCGTCGAACTCCTCCCCGCCCCCCTGCTGCGGGCCGCCCGCGTCCTCGCCTGGCTCTGCGTCGTCGCCTTCGCGCTCGTGCTGATCTGGTACGGCGGCGCCATGGCCTGGCGCGCCCGCCTCGCCGTCACCGCCGCCCTCGAGGTGCCCCGGTCGGTCCCGTACGCGGCCGTGCCGGTCGGCGGGCTGCTCATGCTCGCCCGATCGATCGAGGGCCTCGTCGCCGGCGGCTGGGGCCTCCGCAAGCCCGGCGAGAGCGGCCCGCTGGCGGACGCGCGGGAGGGCGCCGCGTGATCCCCGCCCTCTTCGTCGCGTTCCTCGCGCTGCTCGTCCTCGCCGTCCCGGTACCGATGGCGCTCGTGCTCGCGGCCGCCGCGGCGATCCTCGCGAGCGGCGGGCAGTACGGGCTCGGCCTGATCCCGCAGCAGCTCTTCGGGCAGAGCCACAGCTTCCCCCTGCTCGCCATCCCGCTGTTCGTCCTCGCCGGGGGGATCATGGGGCGCGGCGGGATGTCCGAGCGGCTCATCCAGCTCGCCCGCGCCCTCGTCGGCAACATCCGCGGCGGGCTGGCGATCGTCGCCGTCGTCGCGAGCATGCT
The DNA here is from genome assembly GCA_964389385.1 of uncultured Phycisphaeraceae bacterium. Lineage (GTDB taxonomy): Bacteria > Planctomycetota > Phycisphaerae > Phycisphaerales > UBA1924 > CAYMFP01. The sequence goes on from CAYMFP010000251.1 coordinate 3,901, forward strand.
CTTCGCCGCCGTCAGCGGCTCGACCGCCGCCACCGTCGCCTCCATCGGCATCGTCATGATGCCGGCGGTGATCCGCTCCGGCTTCTCTCCCGGCTCCGCCACCGCCCTCCAGGCCACCGCCGGCTCCATCGGCATCATCATCCCGCCCAGCGTCCCGCTGGTGCTCATGGGCGTCATCGGCGGCGTCTCGATCGGGGACCTCTTCCTCGGCGGCGTCTTCCCCGGCGTGCTCATCGGCGCCGCGCTGATCGTCGCGGCGCACGTCATCGCCCGCGTGCAGGGGCACGAGAAGTCCGGCGGCGAGCCCGGGCTGCGGCGGCTCCTGCTCGCCTTCCTCGGCGCGGTCCCCTCGCTCATGACCGTCGTCGTCGTGATCGGCGGGATCATCGGCGGCTTCGTCACGCCGACCGAGGCCGCGGTCCTCGCCGTCCTCTGGTCGCTGCTCGTCTGCGCCGTCTGCCGCTCGCTCGCCTGGCGCGACCTCTACGCCGCCCTCGTCGACACCGTCAAGATCACCGGCATCGTCGTTATCTGCATCGGCGCCTCCGCGCCCTTCGCCTGGCTCCTGGCCGTCGAGCAGGTCCCGCAGGCCGCCGGGGCGTTCATCCTCGGCCTGACCGAGAACCCCGCCGCCCTCAAGCTGCTCATGCTCCTCGTCCTGCTGGCGATCGGCACCTTCCTGGACCTCACGCCCGCGATGATCATCCTCACGCCGATCCTCTTCCCGATCGCGGCCGAGATCGGGATGGACCCCGTCCACTTCGGCGTCGTGATGGTCATGGCCCTCGGCATCGGCCAGTGCACCCCGCCCGTCGGCATCGCCCTCTTCGTCTCGTGCAGCCTCTCCAGGGTGCGGATGGAGAAGGTCGTCCTGCCCCTGCTCCCCTACCTCGCCGCGATGCTCGTCGCCCTCCTGATCGGCACCTTCTGGCCCCCCCTCATCACCTGGCTCCCCGACACCCTCCTC
>CAYMFP010000252.1:0-4809 GCA_964389385.1 uncultured Phycisphaeraceae bacterium
CCGCCCTTGCCCAGCCCCAGCCGGCTCATGCCCTTCCGCCACGCCGGGCGGGGCGCCCCGCCGGCCGCCGCCTTGGCGCACGCGTCGTCGACCGTCCTCGCACACTCCTCCCCGCCCCGGCGCCGCAGCACGACGAGCGTCTGGTCGTCGTCCCGCGACATCCGCCCGGTGTGCCGGAAGAGCGCGCAGTGGATCGAATCGACCACGCACTCGGGCGCCCCGCTGCAGTGCCCGAGCGCCTCGTCGAACCGCTCCGGGCCGAACTGCTCCCGCTCCGCGTTGAACGCCTCCGTGATCCCGTCGGTGTAGAGCACCAGCGTGTCGCCCGCGCCGAGCACCAGCCGCTCCTCCGACGGGCGCGACTCCCGCACCACGCCCAGGGGCAGCCCCCCCTCCCCGTCGAGCGCCAGCACCGTCCCGTCCCCGCCCCGCTTCAGCCGCGGCGGGTTGTGCCCCGCCCGCGCCCACCGCAGCTCGCCCGACTCCGGCTCGTACACCGCGAAGAACGCCGTCGCGAAGCTCCCCGTCAGGTTCGAGTCGTACAGCTTCCGGTTCGTGTACTCCAGCACGTCCGCCGGCGACGGGTCCCCCCCGCCCTCGAAGCAGTGCAGGATCGCCCGCAGCATCGCCATCACCGTCGCCGCCCCCGCCCCGTGCCCCGCGACGTCCGCGATCACGATCCCCCACCGCTTCCGGCCCTCCGAATCCGGCGGGAACTCCAGGAAGTCGTAGTAGTCCCCCCCGGCCTGGTCGCTCGTGAAATAGCTCGTCGCCAGCTCCAGCCCCGGGATCACCGGCAGCCGGTGCGGCAGCAGCGACTGCTGGATCGACGCGATCTGCTCGAGCTGCGACCGGAGCCGCGCGTTCAGCGCCGCCACCTCCCGCCGCGCCACCAGGTTCCGCGTCGCGCTGCCGAGCAGGTTGCTGTCCAGCACCGCCTGGCGCATCTCCTCCACCGTCCACCCGGCCGGGTCCGACGAGAAGAACATCGCCCAGTTCAGGGCCTTCCCGCCGTCGTAGTTCGGCACCGCCAGGCACGACCGCATCTCCCCCATCGTCGGGCCCAGCACCGGATCGTCCCTCAGGTCCAGCTCGACGAAGATCTGCGGCTCCTCCACCTCCAGCACCGCCCCGATGAACCCGCCCCGGTGCGTCGGCAGCGAGGCCCAGTCGCGCCACGGGTTCGCCGGCTCCACGCCCACCGCCTTCAGCTCCTCCGACGAGCGCATGCGCGTGATCTTGTACTCCCCCTCGCCGAGCCCGCGCCGCGAGACGGAGACGTACCGCTCGTACTTCCGCTGCCGCCCGTACCACGCGCCGAAGTGCGCGTTCAGCCGCGCCGGATCCTCGATCTCCGAGCCCGCCCGCAGCACCTCCGTGAGCAGCGCGACCTCGCCGTCCCCCGAGACGTCGAGCCGACGCCAACGCGCCCCGCTCACCTCCTCGACCGCCCCCGCCAAGTCCGAGAACATCGTGCCTCCAGCTCCGCCGCCCCGGCCGCCCGTCCGAGAACCTCCCTCGGGCAGCGTAGCCCTTTTCTGCTTGCGGCCGCCCCCTCCCGTCCTTTACGCTCGCAACCTCTTGAGGCCCCCGTTCGGGAGGCCGTCCCCGGACCGCCGGTCCGGCTTCGAACTCATACATACGGAGATCCGTCCGTGAGAGATACGTATTCCCGTTCCTTCGCCGCGATCCTCGCCGCCGCGGCGGGCGCCGCCGTCGCCGCGCCCCAGGGCCCCTCCGACGCCGACATCGAGGCCGCCAAGAAGAACGCCGGCCCCGTCGAACTCCGCCGGGCCCAGGTCGACGCCGTCTACGCCCAGCGCCGAGCCGAGCCCGTCAAGGACCCCACCCGCGTCGTCTACGGCAACGACGACCGCATCGAGGTCTGGCAGGAGACCGACGCGCGCCTCCGCGCCGTCGCCGAGGCCGCCTGCGTCGTCGTCTTCGCCAGCGAGCTGACCAACAACGGCGACGGCACCTACACCCTCCACACCACCCCCTACACCACCGGCGGCTGGTCCAGCCTCTGCCCGGACGAGCCCTTCTACGGGCAGCCCACCATCGGCTTCTGCTCCGGCTTCCTCGTCGGCGAGGACCTCGTCACCACCGCCGGGCACTGCGTCAGCCCCGGCGAGGCCGACGAGGTCGCCTTCGTCTTCGGCTTCCAGATCAACCAGCAGGGCGGCTCGGCCCCCGCCGTCGTCCCGGAGGAGTACGTCTACTTCGGCACCACCGCCCTGAGCAGCACCGTCTCCGGCGGGCTCGACCACGCCGTCATCCGCCTCGACCGCCCCGTCACCGGCATCAGCCCCGTCCCCCTCGCCCGCGACAACAACCTCGCCGAGGGCGAGCCCCTCGCCCTCATCGGGCACCCCGCGACCATCCCGAAGAAGATCGCCGCCGGCGCCGTCGTCAAGAACCCCGACGCCCACGCCTACTGGTTCCAGGCCAACCTCGACGCCTACGGCGGCAACTCCGGCTCCATGGTCGTCAACCTGAACACCTACGAGGTCGAGGGCATCCTCGTCCGCGGCGCCCCGGACTACAACACCTCCGGCGGCTGCGCCCGCACGAACTACGTCCCCGATTCCGGCAACACCGGCTCCGGCCTCCGCTTCGAGGAGGTCTCCAAGACCATCGGGTTCATGGACTTCGTCCCCGAACTCGGCCTCTCCGCCCTCCCCGGCGGGCCGACCCTCCACATCGGCGCCGTCGGCGGGCCCTTCTCCAACGACGCCACCCCCTACACCCTCCGCAACCCCGGCGACGAGGCCGTCTCCTACACCGTCGCCCTCGGCGGGCCCGACGGGTTCCTCCAGATCGACGGCCCCGCGGCCGGCTCCATCCCCGCCGGCGGCGCCGTCACCGTCGGCGTGAGCCTCGCCTCCGCCGCCGACGCCCTCCCCGCCGGGCTCTACACCCAGGAGGTCTCCTTCACCGACACCACCAACGGGCGCACCGTCACCTCGACGCACACCCTCGAGGTCGGGCTCACCGTCATCGCCGTCGACGGCGCCTCCCTCGTCACCGGCGGGCCCGTCGGCGGGCCGTTCTCCGGCTCCTCCGAGGTCACCGTCACCAGCGAGCGCCCGACCCCCGTCACCGTCGCCGTCAGCCGCTCCGAGCCCTGGATCAGCATCGACGGCGCCGCGGCCGACGCCCAGTTCGTCCTCTCCGGCGTCGGCGCCTCCGAGTCGTTCACCGTCGGCATCGCCCCCTCCGCCGCCTCCCTGCCCGCCGGCCTCTACACCGGCGAGGTCTACGTCGACAACGTCGAGAGCGGCGAGTTCGAGACGATCGCCGTCTTCCTCGACGTCGGGCGCTACGTCTTCGACGCCCCCGGCCTCCCCGCCCCGATCGCCGACCACACCACCACCACGTCCACCATCCAGGTCCCCGACGCCTTCTGCGTCGGCGACGTCGACGTCGACATCGACATCGCCCACACCTACGTCGGCGACCTCGTCCTCGAACTCACCTCCCCGACCGGGCACACCGTCGTCCTCCGCGACCGCGAGGGCGGCGGCCAGGACGACCTCCTGATCCGCTACGACGACGAGGTCACGCCCCCCAGCGGCCCCGGCGCCCTCGCCGACTTCGCCGGCGGGCCCGCGGCCGGCGCCTGGACCCTCCGCGTCACCGACGAGGCCGGCAGCGACACCGGCGCCCTCCGCGCCTGGTCCCTCCGCATCGCCGCCTCCGGCGAGCCCTGCCCGCCGCACGTCGCCGGCACGGCCGTCCACCTCCACCCGAACACCGCGCTCGCCATCGACCTCGAGGTCGAGCCCGTGGGCGCCGAACTCGTCACCACCATCGTCCGCTCCCTCCCCGAGAACGGCGTCCTCTGGACGAGCGAGCCCCTCCCGCGGGCGATCCTCTCCGTGCCGTTCGAACTCCCCTCGTCCGAGGTGATCTACCGCGCCGACGTCGGTTTCGTCGGCACGGACGCCTTCACCTTCTCCGCCCGCGGCGAGGCCGAGTCCGAGGCCGCCCGCGTCGACATCGCCGTCGGCGGACAGACCGAGACCATCGCCTTCTTCTCCCTCGACGAGAACCCCGGCTGGTCCACCGACACGGGCTGGCAGTTCGGCGTCCCGGCCGGCAACGGGGGCGATCCCTCCTCGGCCCACACGGGCGACAACGTCTTCGGCTTCAACCTCAACGGCGCCTACCAGAACAACATCCCGAACGTCCGCTACCTCACCACCGGCCCGATCGACCTCAGCAACGTCGAGGGCGCCACGCTCCGCTTCTACCGCTGGCTCGGCATCGAGAGTTCGAGCTGGGACCACGCCAACATCCAGGCCTCCGCCGGCGGGAGCTGGCAGACCGTCTGGGAGCACGGCAGCGGCAGCTTCACCGACGCCGCGTGGACCCTCGTTGAATACGACATCTCCGCCATCGTCGACGGCGCCGCCGACGCCCGCGTCCGCTGGGGCCTCGGCCCGACCGACGGCTCCGTCACCTACGCGGGCTGGAACATCGACGACGTGGAGATCGTCGGCGCCCGCACCGACCGCACCTACCCCGCCTCGGACGTCGACGGCGACGGGCAGATCAACGTCAACGACCTGCTCGCCTACCTCGGCGCCTTCCGCACCCAGCAGCCGATCGCCGACCTGAACGGCGACGGCGCGGTCGACGTCAACGACCTGCTCGCCTACCTCGGCGCCTTCCGCGCCGGGTCCTGATCACCGCCGCCGGCGGCGCCCCGACGGGCGCCGCCCGGCATTCGCCGGGGGAGGGCATTCGGCCGGCATTCGGCATTCGGCATTCGGCATTCGGCATTCGGCATTCGGCATTCGGCAT
>CAYMFP010000253.1:0-4799 GCA_964389385.1 uncultured Phycisphaeraceae bacterium
GGTGAAGTAGGTGGGGTGGGGCGGGGCGGGGCGGGATGGGGTGGGGTCAGGCGGCGGGGGCCCGGAGCCGGCTCAGACGCTCGGCCGCGGCGCGGAGCGTTTCGTCGCGCTTGCAGACGGCGAAGCGGACGAGGTGGCGGGCGAGGGACTTGTCGCGGCAGAAGGCGGTGGGGGGGATGGCGGCGACGCCGGCCTCGGCGATGAGGCGTCTGACGAAGTCGACGTCGCCGTCGATGCCGAGCGGCTCGCTGAGGGGTCGGTGGTCGGCGAGGATGAAGTACGCGCCGCCCGGGCGGCGGAAGCAGAAGCCGGCGGCGGCGAGGGCGGCGGCGAGCAGGTCGCGGCGGCGGGTGTAGGCGGCGCGGAGGTCGTCGTAGTAGTCGTCGCCGGCGCGGAGGGCGGCGGCCGCGGCGTGCTGGAGGGGCGTGGCGACGGAGAAGTTCAGGAACTGGTGGGCGGCGCGGACGCCGCGGCTGAGTTCGGGCGGGGCGATCGCCCACCCGATCTTCCAGCCGGTGAGGCTGAAGGTCTTGCCGAGCGAGCCGAGGGTGACGGTGCGTTCGCGCATGCCGTCGAGCGTGGCGATGCGGACGTGCCCGTCCGGCGCCTCGTCGGGGTAGACGAGCTTCTCGTAGACCTCGTCGCTGAAGACGAGCAGGTCGTGCCGCAGGGCGGCCCGGGCGATCAGCTCGATCTCGCCGCGCGTGAAGACCTTGCCGGTGGGGTTGTGCGGCGTGTTGAAGAGGACGGCGCGGGCGCCGGCGGCGGCCTGCTCGAACGCGTCGGGGTCGAAGGCGAACGCGCCGTCCGGGGCCGGGCGGAGCTGGACGAAGCGGGGGCGGGCGCCGGCGAGGGCGAGGACGGCCGCGTAGCCGTCGTAGTACGGCTCGAAGACGACGACCTCGTCGCCGGGCTCGAGCAGCCCGAGGGCGCAGGCGGGCAGCGCGGCGGTGCACCCGGCGGTGATGGTGATCTCGGCGTCGGGGTCGACGGTGCGGCCGGCGTCGGCGAGCCAGCGGTCGGCGATGGCGCGGCGGAGGTCCGGCAGCCCGGGCATGGGGGCGTACTGGTTGGGGAAGTCGTGCATCGCGCGTGCGGCGGCTTCCTTGATCCAGTCCGGCCCGTCGAAGTCCGGGGCGCCCTGCCCGAGGTCGACCGCGCCGGCGGCGCGTGCGGCGGCGGAGATCTCCGCGAAGACCGTGGTTCCGAACGGGGCGAGCCGGGATGCGACCATGCGGGGAGGGTACGTGCGGGCGGGCGTCCGCGGCGGTCACTCGAGCCCGAGGCGGGCGGCGAGGGCCGCGGCCGCGGCGCCGGCGGCCTGCGGGTCCAGGCGGCGTTCCAGGGCCAGGGCGATGACGAGGGATCGCTTGGCGGCCTCCGGGTCGTCGGCGGCCTGGAGCGAGGCGGCCTCCCGGCGGAGTTCGGCGATGCGGGCTCCGAGGATCAGGTCCGGCACGGCGGCGCCGAGGCGTTCGCCGACCTGGCGGGCGAGCGTCTCGAAGAGCGCCGAGTCGGACGGGAGCTGCAGCGGGTCCTCCGTGAGCCCGAGCGAGGGGGCGGCGCCGACGGTGCGGGCGTCGGTCGCGTTCTCCTCGCCCCGGTCGCGGCGCTGGGCGAGCAGCGCGCCGGTCGCCCGGCGGAAGACGAGCACCTCCGCCTCGAGGACGGCGGACTTGCTCCACGTCTCGACCTGGTAGGCGAGGGACCTGGAGACCGGGCGGTCGACGAGGCGGGGCGTCGATTCGAGCCGGCGGCGCAGGCGATCGATCTCGTTGTCCAGCGAGCGTGTTCGGGCGACGAGGTGGTTGTACGCCCGCTCCCGCTCCTCGTCGGGCTCGCCGTGCCGCCGACGGCCGTCGCCCCAGCGCAGGCGGAAGCGGCGGTAGAGGTCCTCCTTCTCGTCCTCGGCTTCGGCGATCTCGCGGAGGAGGCGCAGGTGCTCGGGGTTCTCGGTCCGCTCGGTCGTCTGGTACCAGTGCGTGCGGTCGGTGCTGCGGACGAGGCGTTCGTCGGCCCGGTTCTGGAGGATCGCGACGTCGACGCGCAGGTCGGCGGCGCCCTCGACGTAGCCCAGGGGCGGCGCGGAGCGTGCGACCGCGGCCGAGCGGACGGCCGCCGCGAGGCGCCCGCCGGGGGCGCCGGAAGCGGCCGCGTCGGTGACGGAGAAGGAGGTCGGGGCCATGGCCTCGACGGTGCGCCACGTCTCGGCGTGGGCGGCGCGGATCGCGTCGGACGGTTTGGCGCGGACGGCGAGTTCGTAGAGCAGGGCGGCGTCGATCGGGTTTCCGGCGTCGCGCTCCGCGGCGGCGCGGCGGGCATGGACCTCGGAGACGCCGCGGAGCGCGGCCTCGGTCCGCCCGTCGTAGGCGAGGGCGGCGCGGTACTCCGCGAGGGCGGCGGCGGGGTCGTTCGCGGCGAGGTGGGCATCGCCGGCGGCGACGCGCTCGGCGGCCGCGGCGCGGCGGATCTCGCCCTCGGCTCGGTGGAGTTCGGGGAGCGAGGCGTCGATCGCGCGGGCCGCCTCGAGTTCCGCCAGGGCGTCGTCCCACCGCCGCTCGCTCGCGATGCCGCGGGCGGCGTCGACGCGTCCGCTCGCGCGGGCGATCACGGCGTCCGCGTCCGCGATCAGACGCTCGGCGTCGGCGTCGAACGGCCAGGCGTCGCGGGCGGCCTCGGCTTCGGCTCGGGCGTCGCTCGCCCGCCCGCTCGCGAGGAAGCCGTCCGCGCGGGCGCGGGCGTCGGAGGCCTTCTTGAGCGCCTGCTCCGCCTCGAACAGGCCGACGTGGGCGGCGAGCAGCTCGTCGTTCGCGTCGCGGGCGGCGCGGTACAGCTCGGCCGCGGCGTCCCACCGCCGCTCGCGCGCCGCCTCGGCGGCCCGGAGCAGATCCTCGGCCCCGGGCACCTCCGGATCGACGCGGCGGGGCTCCAGCGAGGCGATGAGTTCGCGGGCCCGCTCCTCCTCCGCGCCGCGGTCGGCGGCGAGGGTCAGGGCGGCGCGGGCGGCGTGCGCATCGCCCTCGCGGGCGGCCGCGAGCGCCCGCTCGACCTGGCGGTCGCCGAGCAGGCGCAGGACGTGGCTCCGCACCCCCGCCAGGTCCTCCGCGTCCGGATCGAGGTGGAGGGCTCCCTCCGCGGCGGCGAGGGCCTCGTCGAGCCGCTGCTGGCCCGCCAGGGTTCGGGCGCGGTCGGCGAGCACGCGGGCGTCGGCCGTGCGCTTGCGGTCGACGAGTCCGGAGCGGCGCAGCAGGCGGGGGTTCGCGGCGATCGCCTCGGCGTACCGGCGGGCGGCGAGGTCCATCTCGCCGCGTTCGAACGCGGCCTCCGCGGCCCGCAGGGGCTCCCGGTGGGCGCAGCCCGCGAGGGTCAGGGCCAGCGCCAGCGTCCCCGCCCGACCGAACCCGCGCCGCCGACCGTGCCGCTGCATGCGAGCCTCCCTCGCCCTGAACGCGGGTGCGGGGGGCGGTATTGCGTCGCACGGGAGGCGGGCGGGGTTCGGAGCCGGGAGCGGGCGCGGAATCCGGCGGGCCGGCTACGATCCCGACCCCCCCCTCTCGCAGGACAGGAACGTGTCCGGCGGGACGCGAATCCGCCTGCGTCTCCGGCCGGGAGGGGCGAGAGAAAGGACCCAAGCCGCCATGCCGAAGCGCGCCAAGATCAGCATCATCGGGGCCGGGAACGTCGGGGCGACGTGCGCCCACTGGGCCGCCGCCAAGGAACTGGGCGACATCGTCCTGCTGGACATCCCGGACAGGGAGGGCGTCGCGAAGGGGAAGGCGCTCGACCTGTTCGAGTGCGCCCCGATCGAGCGGTTCGACTCGCGGGTGATCGGGACGAGCGACTACGCGGACATCGCCGGCTCCGACGTGGTGGTCGTGACGGCCGGGCTGCCGCGCAAGCCGGGGATGAGCCGCGACGACCTGATCGAGACGAACGTGAAGATCGTGCGGAGCGTCTCGGAGAACATCAAGAAGCACGCGCCGGACTCGATCGTGATCGTGGTGTCGAACCCGCTGGACGCGATGGTCTACACGGCGTGGAAGGCGACGGGCTTCCCGGCGCACCGGGTGATGGGGCAGGCCGGGGCTCTGGACGTGGCGCGGTTCCGCGCGTTCCTGGCGATGGAGATCGGCTGCTCGGTGGAGGACATCTCGGCGCTGCTGCTCGGCGGGCACGGCGACGACATGGTGCCGCTGCCGCGGCTGACGAGCGTGCACGGGATCCCGGTGACGGACCTGCTGAGCGAGGAGAAGATCAACGCCTGCGTGGAGCGGGCGAAGAAGGGCGGGGGGGAGATCGTGCAGCTCATGGGGACGAGCGCGTACTACGCCCCGGCGAGCGGCACGATCCAGATGGTCGAGGCGATCGTGAAGGACAAGAAGCGGATCAGCCCCTCGGCCGTGTTCTGCGTCGGGCAGTTCGGGGCGAAGGGTCTGTTCGTCGGCGTGCCGGCGCTGCTGGGGGCGGGGGGCGTGGAGAAGGTCGTCGAGTTCAAGATGACCGAGGACGAGCAGAAGCTGTTCAAGGAGTCGGCGAGCCACGTGGAGGAGCTGGTGAACGTCGTCAAGAAGATGTTCCCCGACCTCGGCTGATCGACGCGGCGCCGGGATGACTCCCGGCGCGGCATTTGCGACCGCCTTCTCCGCCGGGCTGAGACACGCGGGCATGCTTGCCGCGGCCGGAGAGGTCCGTTTCGGCGTCGACGACCTCGCGGAGCCTATCGAGGCCGGGGCGCTTCGCGAGGAGGCCCGCCGCGGCTCTTCGTCATCGCGCGTTTCGTGGTAGCGTGTCGGGCATGG
>CAYMFP010000254.1:0-4766 GCA_964389385.1 uncultured Phycisphaeraceae bacterium
GTGAGGTGGGGTGGGGTGAGGTGGGGTGGGGTGGGGTCAGCCGTGCTCGCGGAAGCCGAGGACGACGAGGATGCAGGCGTCGCCGGCGATGACGTTCACGCCGCGCTCGGCGGCCATGCGGACGGCACCCGGGTGCACCGCGCCGGGCTGGATCCAGATGTGGCGGATGCCGAGTTCGACGGCGCTGCGGACGATGCCCTCGGTGATGCTCGGCGGGGTGATGATGGAGAGCCCGTGCGGGCGGCGGGGGAGGGCGTCCAGGTTGGGGTAGGCGGTCAGGCCCTCGACCTCGGCCTCGTTCGGGTTGACGGGGTAGGCCTCGCGGCCGGCCTGCATGTAGCAGCGGAGGACCTTGTTGCCGAACTTGCGGCGCTCGTTGGAGGCGCCGGCGACGGCGAAGAGGTCTCCGTCGAGGAAGCTGGCGACGCGCTGATCGAGGGTCTGGTGGGTCATCCGGCCGGCCCTTTCCGGAGGGGGGTTCGGGCGCGCCCGGGCGGCGGTTTCCCGGCGGGGGCGGCGGGGCCGCGGAGGGGACCGGCGGGATGGTGCGGAAAAGCCGCGGCGGGGATTCGAACCCCGGACCCCTCGTTTACAAGACGAGAGCTCTACCACTGAGCTACCGCGGCGTTCGGGGGGAATGGTAGGGCGGGGAGGGAAAGCGCCCGGCGGGCGGTGGCTCGCGGGGCGGGAGGATCGTTCGGCGCGCGGGGGCGTCGGGTTCGTCGGGCGTCGGACGCTCGCTGGCGCTCGCGGCTCCTGCGCGGGGCGGGTCAGTTCAGGCCGAGGAAGCTGAGGACGTGGGGGCTGAACTTGACGGTGACGCCGGCGGCGACGACGGCGACGGAGCTGAGGAGCTTGATGAGGATGTTCAGCGACGGGCCGGAGGTGTCCTTGAAGGGGTCGCCGACGGTGTCGCCGACGACGGTGGCCTTGTGGTCCTCGGAGCCCTTGCCGTAGACGTAGGCGTCTCCGTGGCCGGCGGCGCGCAGCTCGGTGGCGCGGGCGGTGAGGACGTCGACGAGGTCCTCGGGGACCTTGCGGCGGGTCTCGGGGTCGTCGAGGAACTTGTCGGCGGAGATGCGGCCGTAGGACTCGAGGAGCTTCTTGGCGTTGTCCCAGGCGCCGCCGGCGTTGGCCATGAAGACGGCGACGGCGAAGCCGGTGACGAGGCCGCCGGCGAGCATGCCGAGGACGCCGGAGATGCCGAGGAGCAGGCCGGTGACGACGGGGACGGCGACGACGAGGAGGGACGGGGCGACCATCTCGCGGAGGGCGCCCTTCGTGGCGATGGAGACGCACTGGGCGTAGTCGGGGTACTCGACGCCCTCGTGGGTGATCTGCTTGGGCCAGGCCTCGGGGTCGGCGATCTGCGCCTCGCTCATGCCGCCGGCGCGGAAGGCCTCGCGCATCTTGGCGAACTGGCGGCGGCACTCCTGCATCATGGTGTTGGCGGCGCGGCCGACGGCGTCCATGGTCATGGCGCAGAAGAGGAAGGTGAGGAGGACGCCGATGAAGAGCCCGCTGAGGAGGAGGGGGCTGGTGAGGGTGACGTCGTAGAAGAAGAGCAGGTCGTTGATGTTCAGGCTGCTGGTGGTGATGAGGCGGAGGTTGTACTCGTGGGTCTCGGCGACGCCGCCGTGGTCGTGGGTGAGCTCGCCGAGGAGGGTGACGGCGCGGGAGGTGGGGATGGCCTCGGCGGGCTCGGCGAGGGGGAAGACGTCGCCCTTGGAGATGGAGCCGAAGAAGTGCTCGGCGTTGAGGTAGTCCTCCGGGCTGACCTGGATGGCTCCGGTGTAGTAGGCGTCCTCGACGGCGTTGGTGGTGAGGGGGTTGTCGACGCCGGGGACGATGACGCCGAAGCGGCGGTGCCCCTCGTAGACGGCGACCGGGCCCTCGGGGGCGACCTCGGCGGCGACCTCCATGGCGTACTTGGTGGTCTGCTTGTCGAGGTGGTGCTGGACGACCTGGACGTAGGCGGCGAGGAGGGCGAGCGCGGTGAGGGCGGCCGAGCCGATGGCGAAGCCCTTGCCGGTGGCGGCGGTGGTGTTGCCGATGGAGTCGAGGAGGTCGGTGCGCTCGCGGACGTGCGGGGGCTGGCCGGACATCTCGGCGTTGCCGCCGGCGTTGTCGGCGATGGGGCCGTAGGCGTCGGTGGCGAGGGTGATGCCGAGGGTGGCGAGCATGCCGACGGCGGCGATGCCGACGCCGTAGAGGCCGAGAAGGAAGTTGTCGTTGCCGCCGGCGACGCCGAAGGCGACGAGGATGGCGACGACGACGGCGATGAGGCAGGCCCAGGTGGACTTCATGCCCTCGGCGATGCCGGTGATGATGACGGTGGCCGGTCCGGTGACGGCCTGGCGGGCGATGGAGCGGGTGGGCCGGTACTCGTAGCTGGTGCAGTACTCGGTCCAGCGGGCGATGACGATGCCGGCGACGAGGCCGGCGATGATGGCGAGGCTGAATCGCCACCAGGAGATGCCGGCGAGGGCGGCGGCGCCGTCGCCGCCGCGGAGGAGGAGCCAGGGGACGGCGAAGGCCGCGGCGGCGATGAGGACGCTGGCGACGATGACGCCGCTCTCGAGGCTCTTGAGGAGCTGGTGGAAGCTGGCGTTCTCCTTCGTGCGGACGGTGAAGATGCCGACGATGGAGGCGAAGATGCCGACGCCGGCGAGGGCGAGCGGGATGGTGGCCATCTGGAGGGCGAGGGTGAAGCGCCCGTCGTCGGAGATGGCGGAGACGCCGAGGGCGGCGGAGAAGGCGGCGGAGACGCCGAGGGCGATGGCGGCGATGATGGAGGAGTAGTAGGACTCGTAGAGGTCGGCGCCCATGCCGGCGACGTCGCCGACGTTGTCGCCGACGTTGTCGGCGATGGTGGCGGGGTTGCGGGCGTCGTCCTCGGGGATGCCGGCCTCGACCTTGCCGACGAGGTCGGCGCCGACGTCGGCGGCCTTGGTGAAGATGCCGCCGCCGACGCGGGCGAAGAGGGCCTGGAGCGAGGCGCCCATCTTGAAGCTGATGAGGATGGTGACCATCTCGATCAGCAGGCCCTCGTTGCCGCCGACCTCGCCGAGGCCGAGCCGCTCGCCGAAGCCGGTGAAGACGAAGAACCAGAAGCTGACGTCGAGGATCGCCAGGCCGACGCAGGTGAGGCCCATGACGGCGCCGGAGCGGAAGGCGACCTGGAGGCCGGAGTTCAGGGACTCCTTGGCGGCCGCGGCGGTGCGGGCGGAGGCGTTGGTCGCCGTCTTCATGCCGAACCAGCCGCAGAGGGCGGAGAGGAAGCCGGCGATCGGGACGCCGACCATGGCCCAGACGGGCTCGAGCCCGGCCCAGACGATGAGGCCGAGGAGGGCGACGAGGCCGACGAAGACGAGGCCGACGATCTTGTACTGGCTGCGGAGGTAGGCGCCGGCACCCTTCCGGACGGCCTCGGCGATGCGGATCATCTCCGCGTCGCCCTCGGGGCGCTGCATGACGGAGCGGTAGAGCATGAAGGCGGTCGCGAGGGCCGCGACGCCGCCGATGGGCGCGAGCCAGAAGGCCGCGGGGATGTGCTCAATACCGGCAAGGACCAGGGGCGTCGGCATGCGTGTGTACTCCGGCTCCTCTGTGTGCGACCGAGCGTGAAAAGGGGGGCATGGTAGCCGCTTGAGAGCGGGAACCGCGCGGCCGCGGGATCAGGGAGGGGGCAGGGGCCGCGCACGGAGCTGAAGAGGAAGCACGGAGCGGGGGGAGGAGCGGCGCGACCGATCGGCGCACGCGCGGCCGTGGGGTCAGGGCGCGGGCGTGGTCTGTGGGGTGGGGCCGGCCGCGGGAGGAGCCCGAGGATAACGCCCGATCGGGCAGGGTGGCGGCCCGGAGCGGTGAGCATGGGAATCGATGCGTCGCCGCTCCCGGCGGGGGCCGGGGGGAGCCCGGAAAGAAACACGGCGGTCCTGGGGACCAGGGCCGCCGCGTGGAGGAGAGTACAAACACGTCCCGATCGGCCACGCCGACGCTTCAAACTACCCCAGATTCCCGGAACGAGCCGGGGAATCCGTCGGTTTTTTGCCGCCTCAGCGCTTGTCGTCGCGGACCTCGTACTCCGCGTCGATCACGTCGTCGTCGGAACTCTTGTTCTCGGAAGCACTTGCGGTTTCCGGTCCGGGGGCGGCGGCGCCCTTGGAGGCCTCCTCGTAGACGACGCGGCCGAGTTCCATGGAGGCCGTCTCGAGTTCCCGGAGGGCGGCCTCGATGGACTGCTTGTCGTCGCCCTTGAGCTTCTCCTCGAGGTTGGAGATGGCGGACTCGATGCGGGACCGAACATCCCCCGAAACCTTGGAGCCGTGCTCCTCGAGGGCCTTGCGGGTCTGCGAGACGAGGGCATCGCCGCGGTTCTTGAGGTCGACGACCTCGCGACGGCGCTTGTCCTCCTCCGCGTGGGCGGCGGCGTCGGCCTTCATCTTCTCGATCTCGTCCTTGCTGAGGCCGCCGGAGTTCTCGATGCGGATGTCGGCCTTCTTCCCGGTGGCGCGGTCGGTGGCGCTGACGGAGAGGATGCCGTTGGCGTCGATGGCGAACTCGACCTCGATCTGCGGGACGCCGCGTGGCGCGGGCGCGATGCCGGTGAGCTCGAACATGCCGAGCGTGCGGTTGTCGCGCGCGAACTCGCGCTCGCCCTGGAGGACGTGGATCTGGACGCTGGTCTGCCCGTCGGCGGCGGTGGAGAAGGTCTCCTTCTTGCTCGTCGGGATGGTGGTGTTCTTCTCGATGAGCTTGGTCATGAC
>CAYMFP010000255.1:0-4732 GCA_964389385.1 uncultured Phycisphaeraceae bacterium
GCCGCGGGCGGAGCGGTCGACGCCGAAGATGGCGTCGAGGAGCTCGCTGCGTCCGGCGCCGACGAGCCCGCCGATGCCGAGCACTTCGCCGGGGTTGACGGCGAGGGAGCAGTCGCGGACGCGGCGGGAGCCGAGGCCGCGGACCTCCAGCACGGGCGGGCCGCCGCGGGCGGTGGACTCCTGGGCCGATCGGGGGACGGGGGAGCTGACGCGGCGGCCGATCATCTGCTCGACCAGGTCGGGCTCGGTGATGGCGGCGACGTCGCTGGTGGCGACGAAGCGGCCGTCGCGGAGGACGGTGACGCGGTCGCAGCAGGCGAAGATCTCGCCCATGCGGTGGGAGACGTAGATGCAGGTGAGGCCCTGGGCCGCGAGCTCGCGGACGATGCGCATGAGGCGTTCGGCCTCGGCGATGGAGAGGGAGCTGGTGGGCTCGTCGAAGACGATGACTCTGGGGGCGCTGCCGCCCTCGGCCGAGCGGTCGTCGAGGGCGGCGGCGATCTGGCAGACCTGGCGGCGCCCGGGTGGGAGGGAGCCGAGGGGGGCGGAGACGTCGATGCCGGGCTCGAGGCGGTGGACGAGGGCGGCGGCGCGGCGCTCCATCGCGGCGCGGTCGAGCGTGCCGAGGCGGGTGCGGGGGAGATCGTGCAGGCAGAGGTTCTCGGCGACGCTCAGGTTCGGGCACTGGGCCAGCTCCTGGTGCACGATGCGGACGCCGGCGGCGAAGGCGTCGTCGATGGAGCCGGGGGCGAGAAGGCGGTCGCCGAGGCGGATCGTGCCGGAGTCGGGGCGGTGGAGGCCGCTGATGCACTTGCCGAGGGTGCTCTTGCCGGCGCCGTTCTCGCCCATCAGGGCGTGGACCTCTCCGGGGCGGAAGGAGACGCTGACGCCGTCGAGGGCGAGGGTGGCGCCGAAGCGCTTGGAGACGTTCTCGACGACGAGGGCGGCGCCGGAGCCTTCGCTGGGAGCGGTCGGGGACATGAAGGCGGCCCGGCGCCGTGGGGCGGCGGGGCGTGTCGGAGTCAGCCGGGAGCCGGCAGCCGGCAACCGGGGGAGCGGCAGTCGGCGTCGGGGGGAGGGCGCGATCAGCCCTGGGAGACGGGCTTGAGCCAGCGTTCCCAGGTGCCCTCGTACTCCTCGACGTTCTCGGGGGTGACGATCTGGAGGTCGAAGGTGGTGACCTCCTCGTCGGGTTCCTCGCCCTTGTGCACCTTGTCGAAGAGCATGCGGACGGTCTCGTAGCCCCAGCCGTAGCAGTCCTGCCCGACGAGGGCCTGGACCTGCCCGGCGCGGAGGTACTCGAGCTGCGGGGGGAGGTGGTCGACGGCGACGACCTTGGCGACCTGGTGGACGCCGTCGAGGGCGTTGGCGGTGAAGAGGGGCCAGCCGCCGATCATCGCCCAGCCGGTGATGTCGGGGTTGTTCTGCTGCTCGGTCTGGACCTTCTGGGCGGCGTCGGTGGCGGTCTCGGGGTGGTAGAAGACGTACTTGACCTCGATGCCGGGGTGCTTCGCGGCCTCCTGGCGGACGCCCCGGACGCGGGCCTGGAGGTTGGGGGCGGCCTGGTTGCCGGCGATGACCGCGACGACGCCCTCGCCGCCCATGGCCTCGGCGAGGAGACGCATGACGGTGGCGCCGGCCTCGGTGTCGTCGACGCCGTAGTAGGCGAAGCGCTTGCTCTCGGGGGCGTCGGAGTCGAAGGTGACGACCTCGACGCCGGCGTCGACGGCGTCGTTGATGACGGGGGTGAGGATGTTCTTGTCGGTGCAGGAGATGGTGACGCCGTGGACGCCCTGGGTGACGAGCTGGCGGAGCATCTCGGCCTGGCGCTGGGCGTCCTCGTCGGCGGGCGTCTTCCACTCGATGCGGACGTCGACGCCGTACTCCTCGCTGAGGTCGCGGGCGGCGTCGAGGGCGCCGGTGCGGGCGGCCTGGAAGACGGGGTTGGACTGGCTCTTGGCGATGACGCCGAAGGTGTACGTCGGACGGTCGCCGCCGGCGGCGCCGGAGGAGCGGGCGTCGCGGTCGCCGCAGGCGGCGAGGGCGGCGGTCAGCGAGGCGAGGAGGGCGGCGGCGAGGCGCCGCTTCCGGTTCGCGGTGGGTGCGTGCATGGTGGTCCCTTCTTCTCTGCGGACGGGTGAGCGGGTGGAGCCGGGCGGCGGGTCAGGCGCGGGCGGCGCCGAGTCCCTGCTTGAGGCGGTCGATCGCGGCGGCGACGATGATGGCGGCGCCGGTGACGACGAGCAGGTAGTTGTTGTCGATCCCGAGGATCGAGATGGCGTTGTCGATGAGCTGGATGACGATCGCGCCGAGGACGGCGCCGAGCGCGGTGCCGCGCCCGCCGCTGAGGCTGGCGCCCCCGATGACGGCGGCGGCGATGACGCGGAGTTCGTACGCCCCGCCGGCGGCGGTGGTGGCGGAGCCGTAGTAGCCGACGGCCATGGCGGCGCTGAGCCCGGCGAGCAGGCCCATGGCGGTGTAGACGAGGACCTTGACGCGCCCGACGGGGATGCCGGCGTAGCGGGCGGCGGTCTCGTTGCCGCCGATGGCGTAGACGCGGCGGCCGATGACGAGGCGCTTGAGGACGATCCCGCCGATCAGGGCGACGAGGATCATGAGGCCCGCGTTCATCGGGTGGACGTTCGCGACGCCGAGGGAGGAGAGGCCGAGGTCGTTCTTGAAGAAGGCGGTCTGCATGGAGGCGGGGAGGCCGGAGACGGTCTGCCCGCGGGTCGGGAGGAGCGTGATGCCGCGGTACACGCTGAGCGTGCCGAGGGTGATGATGAAGGGGTGGAGGCGCAGGCCGACGATGAGGGCGCCGTTGGCGAGCCCCAGGGCGGCGCCGCCGAGCATGCATATCGCCAGCAGCGCGGGGACGGCGACGAACCACGCGGCCTCGGCGCCCATGCGCTGGAGGGCCATGGCGCCGAGGAGCCCGGCGAGGGCGTAGATGGAGCCGACGGAGAGGTCGATGCCGGCGGTGATGATGACGGCGGTCATGCCGACGGCCATGACGGCGATGAAGCTGGCGTTGTTGAGGACGAGGACGAGGTTGCCGGCGTTGAGGAACTTGTTCTGCTCGACGCGGACGACGGCGCCGCGGTCGTCGCGGAGGACCTGCCCGGTGGCGGCGTCGATGGCGGGGACGGAGGTGGTCCCGCCGAAGAGCGTGAGGGCGGCGGAGATGAGGAGGATGACGAGGACGAGGCCGGACTCCTGGGCGGAGAAGAGGCGGCGGAAGACGCGCCACGGCCGGGAGGGTGTCGGAGAGTCTTGATGGCTCATTGTCTCGGTTTGCGGTGGCAGGCGTTTGCCACGCCGGGTCCGCTCGCTCCTGCGAGCACCGGGCATGCGATCACTTGCGGGGCGGATTCGCTGCGTCGCGCGTCAGTCGATCGACTGCAGACGGGTGCTGCGTGTCGGATCGATGACGTTCACGCTCTGAGCCCCCGGATTGACGCCCTCCTCAACCTTGAGGAAGAACGTATCGTGGACGTTCCCGCGGAGGAACTCGGCGTGACCGTCGCTGAAGGACCAGTTGGCCCCGTCCTTTCCGTGGTTGTCGTCGGGGGCGTAATGGCCGGGCTTCGTTTTCGCCCGGTTGGCCCAGTCCGAGGCCGCGGCATTCTGGGCGACCTCTCCGGCCTTATACCAAGCCTTGGTTCCAACGTCGGGGAAGTTCGTTTCATCTCCCCAGACGGGCGCCGGCGACCGGAGGTACGGATCGTCCGCCTGCAGACCCGCGATGTACATGTACGAGACGTTCCAGTTTACCACCTCGCGGTGAGAACCTGGCGCTCTCGGTTGCAGCTGCTGGCCGGAACTATCGAACGTGCCGGCGACGGCATCGAACGACGTGCCGTTCCACCAGAGGTTGCCCGGGTAGTAATCGATCTTGTCCGAAGGGCAGGTAAGGATCTCGAAAGACTCCAGGTACGCGGCGAGCAGCGGTCTGTTTCCGCCGCCTCCGGCGTATCCGCCTGCGCCGGTGTTCGGATTGAGGCGATAGCCGAACGGCCCCTCCTCGTCCGGGCCGTACTGCTCGAGGCTGAAGAGGCTTGCGACTCCGCCGCGGTTCCACTGGCGATCGACCGGCGCCCCCGGCAGACCCGATGGAATGACCGGATACCAAGCCTTGTTCTCGTTGGCGTAGAAGGTCATCACGATCGCCATCTGCCGCGTATTCGACAGGCACGCCGCGCGGCGACCCGCCTCGCGGGCCTTGCCCAGCGCCGGCAGCAGGATGCCGATCAGCAGCGCGATGATCGCGATCACCACGAGCAGTTCGATGAGCGTGAAGGCCCGGCGGAGCGGGGCCCGGCGTGCTCCCGGCATGGCGACGTCCTCCCTCGGGGCGGGGGCGAACGTTCCCGCCCGATCCGATCCGCAACGAGCGATCGCAAGCGTAGCGAGGAACCGCGCACAGCGTCAACGACGACCGTTCCGTCGGAACGCGCGGCGAGCCCGGCGGGAAGGGGCCCGGAACGGGGCTCGTGCGGTGTTCCGGGGAACGCGGGGCGGCTTCCGGATGGGCTTATCGGCCGCGGAACCCGCGGTCCTGCGCGCGTCGTCGTCCGGGCGAGGGCGCGAAGCCCGCGTGTCTCTGGACGCCGGGCGGCGGCTTGAGCTATTTTGATCCGCACTTGTCGTCGATGCCCGCTCGTGCGCAGTCGGCGGCCCGGCGTCCCGTCCGGACGCCTTCTTCAACGGACGGAGGGATCAGATGCGTCAC
>CAYMFP010000256.1:0-4730 GCA_964389385.1 uncultured Phycisphaeraceae bacterium
TCCTCCGCCCCCAGGCTGTTGTAGCGGATCCAGCCGGAGATCTGGTCCTCGGTCGGTTCGCTGGCCGCCCAGGCCGAGCGGTACAGCGCGGCGAGCGTGGAGGCGGCGTCGGCGAGGCGGTCGGCGATGAAGGCACGCCCGGGCTCGGCGCCGAGGTCGCCGGTCCGTTCCAGCTCGTACAGGCGATCGACCTGCCCGTGCGACCGCTCGATCAGCGCCAGCACCGCCTCCCACACCTCGTCCGCCCCGATCTCTCCCGGGCCCTCCGGCATGGCCGCCGCGATCGTCTCCGCGCCCAGGCGGTGCTCCCGGAGCACGCCGCCGTCGACGCGGCCGTGGATGTCGGGATCGGTCGTGTACCCGTTCGGGTTCTCGCCCTTCCACCCGTGGTGGTGGATCGTCGTGTGCAGCGGCTGGGCCGCGTCGCCGACGAAGTGGGCCAGGTGCCCCATGTGAGAGATCACGTTCTCCCGGGCCTGGCGGAGCTGGTGCTCGCGCTGCGGATCCCCGAGCCGCTCCAGGATGCGGGCCGAGTTCATGGAACTCACGAGCTTCGCGTGGTGCTCCATGATCGCGTACGGCAGCGTCCCGACGCCCTCCGGATCGAAGGACGGGCGGGCGCCGACGTCCTGCCCGATCGCGCGGCGCCCCGGATCCCCGCTCCTGTGGGCGGCGACGGCCATCCGCTGGATGAACGCGTAGCGGGAGCGGGGCAGCGTCCGGAGCGTCAGCCCGTAGCGGGGCAGCAGCTCCAGGTCGATGTAGTGCTCGGGGTTGTTCTCCTCGCGCAGAGCGTCGAGGCGGAAGCCGCGGTAGCGGTCGGCCTCGTTGGACTGCTCGGCGATGCGGGGCGCCTCGTCCCGGATCCAGGCGGGCAGCTCCGCCGCGTCGATCGCGGCCCGTGTGATCAGCCGGTGCCCCGGGGCGCCCCAGGCGAGCAGCAGGGGGGCGGCGGCGGCGAGGCCGAGGACGATCCAGCGGGGACGGCGCATGGGCGGGGCTCCTGACGGCGTGGTCGGAGCCTACGCGGGATCCGCCGAGCACGGGAGCGCGGCCTCCCCGGGGCGCCCCGCGGCGTTCGCAAAGAGACGCCGACCCGCGGGGCGGGGCGGCGTCGGGCGCGCGGTCGGCGACGGTGCGGGCCTCGCCGGGAGGGTGCTCAGAGGGTGGGGTCTCGGCGCATCGTGGTGGTCGCGGCGACGCCGGTCTCGCGGGCGCCGCGGTTCGTCGCCAGCGCGCTCCACGTCGCGAGGATGACGATCGCCAGCCCGGTGATCACGTTGTTCCAGATCGTGGCGTCGAGCCGCGTGTCCGACACGACCCACGGCGAGACGATGACCCAGACGCCGAGGATCGCGTTCACCCAGCTCAACCAGGCGGCGGTCTTGGCCCCGGAGACCCGGACGGCGGCGATGATCGCCACGATCGCGCCGACGATCCAGTTGTTCCACTGCAGCGACTCGACGGCCGCCACGGCCCAGCCGGAGAGGAAGAGCCACAGCCCGGCGACGAGGTCGAGGCCGCTGGCGATGTTGACCTGTCTGGCGTACGGACGGGAGATTGCGAGAGCCATGGTTGTTCCCCTGGTGCGGAGTTCCTGAAGACGTGAAGGACGAGGGCCCGGCGGGGCGACGCGCCGGATGCTCGGGTGTGGAGTTGCTACGACGGATCGGAGGCGCGGGATGCGGCGAGCCTCGGCCGGAGCGCGCGGCACGCCCCGCGGCCCCCCCGCCGCGGTGATGCGGCGGGCCGCCGGCCGGCCGGCGCTGGCCCGAAGGGGGGAACGCTGCGTGCAGCGGGCGGGCTCGCCTCGCTCCGGCGCCGCCGGCGCGGCTACTTGCGTTTCGGCTCCGTCCGCGTGCCGTCCCGGGCGATGGCGAAACGCAGGCTCGCCACGGTCGCCACCAGCTCGGCCGCCTCGACGGGCTTGGCGATGTGGGACTGGAAGCCCGCGAGCAGCGCCCGGGTGCGGTCCTCCGACCGCGCGAAGGCCGTGAGCGCGATGGCGGGGAGGCTCTGCGCCGACTCCGGCCAGCGCTCGCGCACCGACTGGATGAGGGTGTACCCGTCCATGCCGGGCATGCCGATGTCGCTGATGAGCAGGTCGGGGTGCTCCGCGGCCAGGGCGTCGAGGGCTTCGTCTCCGGAGCCGGCCGTCCGCACGTTCGCGCCCCGGTCGCGGAGGATGCGGTCGATGAGTTCGCGGGCGTCCTCCTCGTCGTCGACGACGAGGATCGACAGCCCGTCGAGCGTCGGGGCGCTGGCGTCGAGGACCATCGCCGCGTGCGCCCGCGGGTGGGGGCCCTCCGCCTCCTCGCTCGGGCGGGCCGCGCGGACGGGCAGGAGCACGCTGAAGGCCGCTCCGTGCCCGGGCCCGTCGCTCTTCACGTGCACGGAGCCCCCGTGCAGCTCGACGAGGTGCTTGACGATCGCCAGCCCGAGGCCGAGCCCGCCGTGCCGCCGCGTCGACGAGCCGTCGGCCTGGCGGTAGCGCTCGAAGAGGTGGGGGAGCTGCACCGGGTCGATGCCCTCGCCGGTGTCGCTCACCGTGATCTGCACGTACGAGGCGACCCGCGAGACGACGACCTGCACCCGCCCGTCCCGCGGCGTGAACTTGATCGCGTTCGAGAGCAGGTTCCAGACGACCTGCTGCAGGCGGGCCGGGTCGCCCATCACGGTCCGGTCCACGGTCTCGATCACGCGGTCGAGGCGCACGCCCTTCGCCTCCGCCGCGGGGCGGACGGACTCGAGCGCGCTCTCCACGACCAGCGGCAGGTCCACCGGCTGCACGTCCAGGCGGATCTTCCCGGCCGTGATCCGGCTGATGTCCAGCAGGTCCGAGATGAGCTGCCCCTGGTGCCGCGCGTTGCGCTCGATGACCTCCATCCCCTTGGCGACCTCGGCCGCGTCGGCGCACCCGTTCTTGCGGAGCAGCGCCGCCCACCCCAGGATGGCGTTCAGGGGCGTGCGCAGCTCGTGGGAGAGCGTGGCGACGAACTCGTCCTTGGCCCGCGCGGCGCGCTCGGCCTCCGCCCGCGCCGCCCGCTCCGAGTCGAGCAGCGCCTCGCGCTCCTCCTCGTGCCGGCGACGCTCCGTCGCGTCCTGCACCTCGACCACCGTCGCCACCACGCGTCCGTCCACGACGACCGGGCTCACCGCCACGGCCGCGGCGAACGTGCTCCCGTCGCGGCGCACGAACTCGTCCTCCGTCACCACCGGGGGCGCCCCGATCGCCGCACGCTCGGCCGGCACGCCGGCGATCGGCGTCGGTCCGCGGGCGGGGCGCGCGGTGTGCAGGAACTCGTGCAGGGGCGCCGGCCGCAGGTCGTCCAGCGTGTACCCCGTCAGCCGCTCGGCCGCCGGGTTCAGGTAGGTGCAGCAGCCCTGCTCGTCGGTGACGAACAGCGCGATCGTGGAGGTGTCCGTGACGGTGCGCAGCAAGTGGCGCTGCTCGTCCAGCTCCTCGCGCAGGCGGGCCGTCGTCCAGAGGCGCCCGCACTGCTCGGCCAGCCACTGCACCACGCGCAGCTCATACTCCGACCACTCGCCCGGCTCCGGGCTGTACACCTCGAGCGCGCCGCCGACCGCGTCGTCCACGCGCAGGGGCGCCGCGGCGATCGACCGCGCCCGCAGCCCCCTGGAGAGGCGCGGCGGGTCCAGGTCCGGGCGCAGCGACACGTCCGCCAAAAACCCCGCGCGGTCGCGCGACAGGATGAGGTCCGCCAGCGTGCGCGCCCGCTTCAGGCGCTGCTCCGTCGGCGGCATCCCGAGCAGCGGACGCACCAGCATCTCGGTCCCTTTGGGCTCGAGCACCGCCGCGGCGCACGCCCGGGGACCGAGGAGCCGCTCGACCGTCTCCCCCAGCTTCTCGAGCATCTCCGCCTCGCCGGCCCCGCCCGCCGACGTCTCGAGCAGGTCCCCCAGGGTCCGCTCCCGGGCGGCGAGCTGCTCGTTGAGCGTCTGCAGCTCCTCCGTCTGGGTGTTCAATTCCTCGGTCTGCTGCTCGAGCTCCTCCGCCTGCGACTGCAGCTCCTCGTTCTGCTGGGTGATCTCCTCCTCGCGCGCCGCCAGCTCCTCGTTGCTCGCCTCAAGCTCGGCGTTCGTGCGCTCGAGCAGCTGGAGCGTGGCCTCGAGCCGGCTCATCAGCCGGATCGTCAGGTGGATCGCCCCCGCCGGGATCAGGATGTTGCCGAGCTGCATCACGCCGAACACGAACTCGCTGTCCACCGCGAGCCCGCCCTGCGCGGACAGCCGCAGCACCTTCGTCCCCAGCAGCAGCACGAACGCCGCGGCCATCCCCCACAGCAGCCGCAGGTCCCGGTTCCACAGGCAGACGAGCAGCGGCAGCGCGTACGTGAGCGGGACGATGCTGTCCGGGTAGACCACCAGGCGGAGAAACCCCATGCCCGCGACGAGCACGAGGCAGACCGGCAGCCACACCCTCAGCCCCCCGCGGTGCGCCCCGATCCCCGCGTGGGTTTCCGCGAGCGGGACGGATGCCTGTCCGTTCGGTCTCATCGCGGCTCTCTCACCTTTCGGAAGATGCAGGGCCCCTCGCGCGACAGCGACCCGGCCACGCCCGCCGACGGCCGCTCCGCCTTGCCGATCACCAGCAGCCCCCCCGGGCGCAGGCGGGCGACCAGCCGCGCCCACAGCTCCGCCGCCGCCTCCGGCCTCAGATAGATCGCCAGGTTCCGGCACAGGATGATGTCCGCCGGGCGGGGGCGCCC
>CAYMFP010000257.1:0-4722 GCA_964389385.1 uncultured Phycisphaeraceae bacterium
GGGCCGAGGTTGCGCCTTTGATCAGAGGTTCCTATTGCCCATTGCCCCGCCACCGTCCCACCTCCCACGGCTCACCGCCCCCCTCCCCCGGCAGCGCATACCGCAGCACCGCCACCGCCGGCATCGGCGGGTGCTCCAGCAGCAGCCGCACCCCCACGAACTCCTCCGCACGCCACCCCGCACGCTCGAACGCCTCCCGCACCATCGCGTCGTGCCCCTCCACACGCGGCGTCACCGCGTGCAGCGGCGATCCCAGCGGGTGCAGCATGTCCCCCAGCGGCAGCCGGCTCAACGGGTCGTACGGCGTCCCCTCCCCCGCCAGCCGCCCGTACACCGCGGCCTCGGGCCTCATCGCCTCGGGCAGGTCCCGGTGCACGTACAGGTCGAACACCATCGCCTCCACCGGCATCGAGATGATCGAGCTGAACTCCCCCGTCCGGTCCTCCCCCGACCGGTGCCGCGGCACCCCGCTCCGGTCCACGTGCCCGAACAGGCAGCTGAACTCCCCCGTCCGCCCCACCGGCCCGCCGCCGATCTCGTACCGCAGCCCCCGCGGCGTCCGGACCTCGTGCATCGCCGGCACCGCGCCCGTGCAGTGCGAGGCCAGCAGCCACGGACACTCCGGCGCCCCCTCCCCCAGCGGCTCAAGCCCCTGCCGCCCCCTCGGGCGTGAGCCGTTCCCGCCCGAGGGCTCCGGCCCGTCGTACCGGAGCACGTGGAACACGGGCCAGCGCTCCACCGCGCGCAGCCGCCGCACCCCGACGAACCCCCCGATCGTGCCGATCTCGAGCATCCCCGGGCGGGTCGCGCTCGGCGCGAGCATGTTCACCGTCACCCGCGCCCGGGCCTGGATCCCCCAGATCCCGCTGTTCCCCCGGAACGCGAGCTTCCGGCTCATCTCGAGGCCCCCCCCGCCCCCGACCGCCCCACGGCTGTCGAGCAGCAGCTCCAGCGTCGCCCGATCCCCGGTGTGCAGCTCGATCATCCGGTCGAACGCCTCCGCGGCCGATCGGGCTCCCGTCACCGCCTCGGGCGGCGCCCCCGCCTCCCTCAGCGTCCGGAACAGGATCTCCAGCCCCCCTGCCCCCGGGATCAGCGGCACGGCCGCGAAGGCGTCCTGCTCCTGCAGGATCCGGGCGACCTTCCACGTCAGGTTCTTGTTGAGCCCGAACCGCCGCGACACCTCCTGGGGACGCTCCGGATCGGCCTCCACGGCCCGGTACAGCTCCAGCAGCGAGGCACGCAGGCGGGCCACGGTCTCCTGACAGTGCGGCTCAAAGGCGGGTTGAGCAATCGGCGGCATCCGGCGGAGGTCCCCTCGGACCATCAATGTACTCCCGGAACACGCCGAGAGCCGACATGTCCACAATTTTCCCTGGGGAATATTGCAGTGGAAGTGATCCCGAGGTACCTTCGCCCCGGCGGGTCCACCGCGAGCCCGCCGCAGCCAGACACACGCAGCAGAGGAAACCCGAGATGACCACCTGCCTCACCGCCGCCGCGGCCTCGGCGATCGTCGCCGGCGCCGCCCTCGCCCAGCCCGCCTTCCACGAACTCGGGCCCGGCTTCACCCCGTTCAGCGCCAGCGCCGACGGCTCCGTCGTCGCCGGGCAGAGCGACGCCCTCGGACAGATCTTCGTTTGGACCGCCGACGCCGGATCCGTCGGCATCGGCGGCACCATCCCCTCCACGGGCGGCGCCGGGCAGCCGACCCTCTCCGGCGACGGGACCCGCCTCGTCGGCACGGTGATCGACCCCGCCACCGGGCTTCACACGATCAGCATCTACGACCGCGCCTCCGGCACGTGGACGCCCCTCGGCGGCATCGGCGGGGAGTCGGACGGCTCGACGAGTTCGGGCTGGAGCTTCTCGGCCGACGGATCCACGGCCGTGGGACTCGGCTGGGTCAACGCCGGCACCGCCCACGCGATCCGCTGGACCGCGGCCGAGGGGCTCGTGGACCTCGGCTCGACCGTCCCCGGGCGCAGCTCGCGGGCGAACGACGTCAGCGCCGATGGGCGCGTCATCGCCGGATGGCAGGACAGGAGCGACGGCTTCCGGCAGGCGGCCGTCTGGCACGACGGCGCGCAGACCGTGATCAGCACGCTGGCGGGCGATCCCCTGGGCGAAGCCGGGGCCGTGAGCGCCGACGGGCGGTGGGTGGTCGGCAGCGGCGGGTTCGCGACGAGCGACCAGGCCTGGCGGTGGAGCAGCGACGGCGGGGTCGAACTCCTCGGCACGCTGGCCGGCGTCTCCGGGCGCGGCGCGGCGACCGGGATCTCGGGCGACGGGTCGGTCATTGTCGGGTACGTGCGCGGCTTCGGCCCGCCCACCCTCGGCGAGGGCTTCATCTGGACCGAGGAGACCGGCATGATGCACCTCGACGCCTACTTCGCCTCGTTCGGCATCGTCGCCCCCGACGGCTTCCACTTCTCCCTGCCGCTCGGCGTCTCCGACGACGGGCTTACCTTCTGGGGGCTCGGGCGTTCCGACAGCGCGTTCTCGACGGGCTGGGTCGTGACGATCCCCGCTCCCGGCGCCGCCCCCGCGCTCGCCGCGGCCGGCCTGCTCGCCGCCCGCCGCCGCCGGGCCTGAACTCCTCCGCGCCCGCCGCCCCACCCGAGCGGCGGGCGATTCCGCTCCTCTTTATCAGGGTTGAGCCGCTCTGGCAGCGCACGCCGAGGCCGCGAACGCGGGCTTGGCTCCGAACCCTCCGAGAGCCGCACAGGCTTTCCACATCATCAGCGACGAACGCGCGAGGCCGCTTGAAGCGAGTCCGACCGCTCTTGCGGATCACTCGGGCAGCCGCGCCTGAAGTCTCCCAGGAACGCGAGCAGATCCATCACGTTCGTGTCCCAGTCCCGCGTCCACTCGGCGTACTGCTCCCCGACGCGGAAGCGGCGCAGGTAGTCCATCACGTCGAGAACGTCCACCGATCCGTCTTCGTTCACGTCCTGCGGGCACGGACCGACCGGCTCGGCGAGGAAAACGTGCGGATAGCTGTTGAAGACCACGCGGCCTTCCGAGTCGATGTGCTGCCCCAGGCCCTCGCCGCCGGAACTCGGCTCGAACGGTGCGTACGTCAGAAGGTGCTCGCGCTCAACGCCGGACCCGGCGAAGAGCGGGCGATCGAGCCGCACGACGACTTTCGACCGGTTCTCATGCACGTCGACGACGAACAGGGCGAAACGATCCAGACCCTCGACAGCGCCCATGTCCCATCCGATCAACAGATTGCCGCTGGGCTCGGCGGCGAACGTCGACTGCGTGCCGACGACCCGATCGCCGAAGAGCGGCGACGGCGTCTGCTCACCGCCGGTGAGGTACTGCAGTTCTCCGTCCTGGATGCGGGCCAGGAGCCCTCCGTAGTAATGCGTCGCCAGCACGATCAGCGAACCGTCCGCCAAGGGGACGACCTCTTCGGGCGGCGCCGGATAGTCGCCCGACGCGAGGGATGGCCACTCCTCACTCCCGCCCTCGAAGTCAATGTCCAGCACTTCCAGGCGGACCTCGCCCTCCGGCGTGATCGACCACACGCCGGTGTTGCTGAGCCCGTCGCCGTCAACCTCGCCCGTGACCGCCAGCGTCCCGTCGGCGGTGCCCCGCGCGTCCCACATTCGGAACGGGCGGTCATCGGCGTCGAAGCGGTCGACCGTTCGCATCAGGACGGATGCCGTCCCCCCGTCTTCGACGATCACCGCGTACTCCCGATCCTCCAGCAACACGACCGTCCGCACCGAGCCGTCGGCGGCGAGGAAGACCCGTGACTTGAAGTAGTCGTCGCCCCAAAGCACCGCGAATCCCAGGTCCTGCACGACGGAGCCGTCGCTGAGCACCTGGCCGCGGCGCACGGCAACCCGCACGCCGTCCGGCCCGCCAGCCAAGATGACCGGCTCGTCATCGGCGAGATGTACGAGCGCCGCGAAGTAGCCGCCGCCCTGCGCCCTCAGGCTGACGTGGTACGTGGACTCGAACACCCTGTCGCCGATGACGTCACCGCTCAAGAGAAGGGGCGAAAAGGTGTCTTCACCCGGCGGGCCCTCCAGCATCCAGATCCCGCGGCGCCCGTCCGCCAAGGAGGCCGCGACCACTCCGGTGCCGTCCGGGGCGAACGCCGCATCGAGGATCCCCGTCACAGCAACGCTGCCCCCTTCCCGCACCGGCAGGTACGAGGATCCGGAGTCGTCCAGCAGCACGCGGACGGAGTCGAGGGAGGTGCCGCTGTAGATCGCCCTACGCGATCCCGTCAACTCGGCCCGCACCACTCCGCCGCTGATCGCGTAGCTGTCGAACGGGTTGTACTGGGACGCCCACCCGAACTCCGCGACCGCACGCACGCGGTACTCCGGCTGCGCCGCAGCCAAGCCGGAGCCGAGCGCCACGGCCGCCGCCCACAATGCAACGATGTTCGAGTGTGCCACGCGGTGTTCCTCCTCGCTCGCCCGGGTCGAAGGCGCCCGCGCGAGCGCGAGCGAGCGCCTGACTCGGGTAATCACCACCGCATACCGCCCCCCCATCGCGTAGGTTGCACGACCTCCGAGACTTGCGCCAGCGGGGTGACCCTCGCCGCAGGGCGTCGAATCCGCCTTCGATGCACCGCCGCCCGCCCACGGAGACCAGACGGGGCTCTTGCTCATGCTCCCTCAGACGCCGCCCCGGCCGCCCGTTTCTTCGCCCCCACCTTCGGCTCCGTCCCCTTCGCCAGGCGTCCCAGGTTCGCCC
>CAYMFP010000258.1:0-4698 GCA_964389385.1 uncultured Phycisphaeraceae bacterium
TGCCCATTGCCCATTGCCCATTGCCCATTGCCCATTGCCCATTGCCCGTTGCCCGTTGGCGTGGCGGGGGCGTAGTGAGGTTTGGGCGCCGGACGTTCGCTTGCGGTCGCGGCTCTTTGGCGCCGGTGCGTGTCCGTGCGGTCATTGGTGGTACACCGTCGTCTTGTAGCCTGCGTCGAGGTTGATGATGAGGTAGCGGAGGGCGTCGACGGCGTGGTCGGAGCCGTCCTTCACGGGGGTGGTGCTGTACGGGTCGTGCGGGGGGTAGTGGTAGCGGGTGAGGCTCTCGATCAGGACGGCGCAGCGCTCGTGGATGTAGAGGGTGGGCTCGCCCGCGGCCGGGGCGAGGCGGCGGCGGAGGAGTTCGAGGGAGGGGGCGAGCTGCATCGGGCGGGTGCGGAGGGTGAGGCCTGCTTTCCTCATGAGTTCGATGTTGCTGGCCGCGGACTGGTCGTTGGTCTGGTGGCCGGCGGGGTCGGCGCCGATCCAGGCGGGGCAGGGCCAGGGCCCGCGGGCGAGGGCGCGGATGTGCTGTTCGAGGCGCTCGCCGGCGACGCAGCGTTCGGCGCGGATGCGGAGGACGTCGGCTTGCCTGGTGCCCCAGAGGATGACGGTGGGGGAGCGGATGCCGAAGTCCATGCCGGCGAGCCAGAGGGCGCCGGGGGTGACGGCGTGGCGATCGTCCGCGTCGGTGAAGACGTGGACGCGGGGATCGAACTCGGGGAGGACGCAGTCGGAGCGGCGGGGCTCGAGGCAGAGCATCTCGGAGCGCCAGGTGGCCTCGGAGACGCGGGCCTTCTGGGCGATGGCGTCGGCGACGGGGAGGTGGCCGGGGGGATTGTCTTCGGCGCGGCGTTTGGCGCGGCCGGCGCAGTCGGACCAGAGGGGGCAGGGGGCGGAGGGATCGGCGGAACGCGGAGCGGCGGGGGAATGAACGGCGGAACTCAGAGCGGCAGAACTTCGATCGGAGGGGGAAGCGTCGGGAACCTGCGGATCGCTCGCGGCGGGGTCCGATCTGCCGATCCGCTGTTCTGCTGATCCGGGTTCTTGCACATTCCCAGCATGCTCACGCCCTTCGGGCGAGAGCGCGGCGCACGGGGTCCGCGGGAGGCACGCGTGCTCGGGGCCGCATGGGCCGAGCACGTCGACGACGCCCCACTTGAAGATCCGGCGGTTGGCGGCGTTCTTGACGAGGTCGGCCATGAGGCCGAAGGGGACGTGCATGGTGCTCAGCGCCTCGATGGAGCCGCGGACGAGGACGGGGTCGTCGTCCGTGCCGCAGCGTTTGGATCGGGTGGCGAGCTGAGCGGCGGACCAGACGTCGGGGTCGAAGAGTTCGACCTCGTCGCAGCGGATCTTCTGCACGCGTGTGCCGCGGACGGAGGTCTGCGACTGGGCGAGGAGTTCGCAGGCGCTGGCGTTGACGAGGCGGAGGCGGCGCTCGGTGATCCGGCCGTCGACGAGGGGGCGGAGGGCGGGGCGGTCGAAGAGGTCGCGGAGGTGGGCGTGCATGCGTTTGGCCTGCTCGAGGGAGCCGGCGAGGATGCGGATCTGGACGCCGGGCTTGAAGGCGAGGTCGAGCGCGGTGGCGACGGCCGCGTAGAAGGTCTTGCCGCCGCCGCGGTTGGCCCAGACGAGCAGGTCGCGCGGCTCGGCGTCTTCGAAGAAGGCGGCGCGGAGGTAGTCGAAGGGGGCGTGGTGGTCTTCGAGGAGCGGTGCGGTCGGCGTCTCGATGCCGAGGGCTTCTTGCAGGAACGTGCGCAGGTCGTCGTCGGTCTTCGGGCGCGACGGGAGTTCGGTCATGGTCCCCACCTTCTGGCGTTGGTGTGTGCTCGTGCGTCGATCGCAGCGCAACCACGGAGAGCGCAGAGAAGAGGAAAGGATTCGGGATGAGGGGATGCGGTCGCCCGCTCCTATCCGGTTCTTTGCGTCTGGTCTCCGTGGTTCTCCGTGTTCTTCGTGGTGCGGCCGTTGACGCCCAGGCCGAGGGCCAGGAGGAGGGCGGGGGCTCGGGCGCGGTGGTGGAGTCGGAGGGCGTCGAGGACGCGGCGGCGGTCGGGCGGGGAGAGAAAGAAGGTGAGGGGTTCGGGGAGGGGAGGTGCGGTGTCGGCGGTTGTGGTGCTGCTGGGCATGCGTTGCTCCGGTTGTGGTTCGTGATCGCCGCAGAGGGCGCAGAGGGCACGGAGGGAGTTGGGGTTGAGGGGCGCGTCGGCGTCGTCTATCTGCTTCCTTGGATCTCGTCTCTGCGGCCCTCTGTGTTCTCTGTGGTGAATCCGTTCTTCGAAGCGGCATCGTGCGTGTAGGCGATGGGGGCGGCGTTGAGTCGGCGGGCGGCCGCGAGGGCGAGGGTCCGGGAGTCGGCGGGGCGGAGGCGTTTGGCGCGGGCCCAGGTGGCGAGTTCGTGGGCGAGGAAGGGGTCTTCGGGGAGCCGTCGGGCGACGGCGGCGTCGGCGAGGGAGGCGGGGTCGAGCCCGGCGTGCACGAGGGCGTCGCGGAGGCGGGCGTCGGGCGGGGACGGAGGGAGTTCGTGGGCGGTCATGCCGGCGCGTTCGAAGAAGGGGCAGAGGCGGCCCATGGCGGCGACGGCCTCGGTGCGGGGCGTCTGCGGATCGGCGAGGTAGTGCTCGACGAGGCGGCGGGCGAGCCCGCGGGCGCGGAATCGCGGGTCGGTGACGACGCGGGAGATGCAGCGGACCTCGTGCGAGAGGCGCCGGGCATCGGCGCGGCGGTCGCCGGTGGCGTAGCGCCCGGGCCAGGCGATGCTGCGCCAGGCGCCGTTGAGCGTGGGGACGCTGACGACGAGGGCGCCGGCGAGGATGGTCGGCCCGGACGGATCGGGGCGCGTGACGGCGCGGAGGACGCGGGTGACGGTGGCGGGGCGTGCGGCGAGGTAGTGCAGGTGGGCGAGGGCCTGGTAGTCGGCGATGGCGCCTTGTTCGATGGTGAAGGGCGGGGCGGGGAAGAGGGCCGGATCGTCGGGCCTCTGGATCCCTGGGTGGCGAGGAGGCGTGGCGGGAGCGAGCCGCTGTTGCGATCTCGCCGGTGCTCGGGGGGGAGCGGCGGCGCCCGGGAACGTGAGTTCCGGGGTTCCGCTGAGGTCCAGGGTGAGGAGGAGGTCGGGGCGGAGGAGGGCCGGGAGGTCTTCGTGGGCGCCGGCGAGGACGGCGCGGAGCCCCGGGGCCGAGCGGATCCAGCGGGCGGCGGTCTCGGCGAGGGAGGCGGCCGTGAGGCGGTCGAGGGGCGTGGCGAACTCGTCGGCGATGAGGAGGACGCGCCCGCCGCGTCGGAGGGCGTGCAGCGCGTCGCGCATGGCGAGGGCGAGGGCCAGGCGGGCGCGCTCGCCGGTGCTGAGTTCCTGCGGCGCGCGGGCGAGCAGGCGGGCCTCGGCGAGCCCGGCGCGGGCGAGGAGGGCGAGGGCTTCGGCGTCGGGGAGATTCGGGAAGAGATCGACGAGGCTGCGGGCGCGCGGGAGCGCGGCGGCGGGCGGGGTGATGACGGTCCAGCCGCGGCGCTCGGCCGTGCGAGCGATGGCGGCGAGGAGGCGCGACTTGCCCGCGCCGCTCGGGCCGTTGAGGAGCGCGAGGGCGTTGGGGGCTGGCGCGTCGAGGATGCCGAGGGCGGCGGGGGGCACCTCGTGCGCGGGCGATCGGGGGGCGTGCTCGGTGAGCAGGCCGAACGGCGCGAGGCAGCGGAGGAGCCTGGGGGAAGGGGGCGCGTGGATCCGGACGACGGCGTCGTCGGGGGGGCACGGAGCGGGGGCAGGGGTCATCTCGTTCCTCGTTGCGGTGTGGGTCGGGCTCGCCGCTCCTCCCGAGAAGGCGTGGCGCGGCGGGCGAGAAGCGGAGCGGGCGCGGCGGCCCGGCGGATCAGTCGCCGAGGTCGGCGCGGGCGAGCTGCTCGGCCATGCGCTTGCGGGCGGCGCGGCGCTCGACGGCGAGGGCCTCGGCCGCGGCGTTCACGGCGGCCATGTGGCGTCGGACGGTGTGGAGGGAGACGCGGAGTTCGTCGGCCGCCTCGCGGAGGGAGCGTCCCTTGAGGACGACGAGCGTGGCGATGCGTCTGCGGGCGATCTCCCAGCCGTCGCGTCGCGAGGCGACGAAGGCGAAGGGCTCGCTCAGCACGCGTGCGACGAGGCGTCGGACCTGCTGGGCGACGCGGCGGGGATGCTCGCCGAGTTCTTCGGCGATGTCGCGGATGGTGCGGCTGTCGCGGTAGACGGCCTCGAGGAGCCAGCGTTCGGGGGGCTCGAGGATGGCGGCGCGGTCGAGGATGGTGTCGACGACGGCGCGGTCGCGGGCCCGGCGGAGGTCGAGTTCGGCCGGGGCGGTGCGCCAGGGGGAGGCGGCGGAGGAGAGGGGCGGGCCGCCGCGCCAGGTCGCGTGGCGGCGCGGGCGGGGTGGGGCGGATGGGGCCGGTGCGGCGGGGATGGCTGCGGCGGGCGCGGCTTCGGGGGCGGAGCGGGTGTTGGTGGTGGTCGTGGTGTTGGCGGCTGTGCTGTGCGTGCTGGTGGTCCCCACCGTTCCTCCCTTCGCCGGAACGCCCGGCGGCTGGTGATCGATGAGGACATCATGCCGCGCCGACGGAGGAAGAAAAGGGGTTTGTGAGGGGAATGTTCGGTAGTACGGGGAGGGTGCGCACAAGCCCTGTCACTGGGCGCGCTGTTTGTTTTCCGGGGCCCCGCCGGGACGGGTGGCGGCG
>CAYMFP010000259.1:0-4649 GCA_964389385.1 uncultured Phycisphaeraceae bacterium
GAGGTGGCGCGGGGGCGGGGGGTTGCAGACGGTGCGGAGCGCGGCGGAGGGCGACCTGCACCACGTGCGGGTGGCGGTGCCGTACGGGGCGCCGGACGAGGTGATCGAGGAGATCGACGAGCGGATCGATTTCGACGCGGACCCGGCGACGTTCTACGTGCTGTCGGAGGCGCTGACGATCCGGCCGCGGGCGGAGCAGGAGGGAGGGACGGACCGGAGCGCGGCCCGGGACGAGATCGAGGCGTTGGGGGAGGAGGGGGCGCGGGCGGGGCGGATGTTCTGGGTGCTGGCGGTGACGGCGGGCGTGCTGGCGAGTTCGGGGCTGCTGCTGGACAACTCGGCGGTGATCGTGGGGGCGATGGTGATCGCGCCGCTGTACGCGCCGATCACGGGGGTGGCGGGAGGGATCATCCTGGGCAGGGGGCGGACGGCGTTGCGGGCGGCGGGGGTGGCGATGCTGGCGTTGACGGTGGCGCTCGCGTGCGGGCTGGCGTGCGGCGTGCTGACGCCGGGGGTGGAGGTGACGGAGGCGTTGACGGCGCGCGGGTCGGTGACGTTCTACAGCGTGGTGGTGGCGCTGGCCGCGGGGACGGCGGCGGGGTACACGGTGCTGCGGAACGACCGGGTGCTGGTGGTGGGGATCGTGGTGGCGGCGTCGCTGGTGCCGCAGTCGGCGGCGGCGGGGGTGTTCCTGGGGATCCGGGAGTGGGGGCTCGCGGCCGGGGCGGTGCTGGGGCTGGCGACGAACGTGGTGGGGATCGCGCTGGCGATCGTGGCGGTGTGCCGTTGGGAGCATCTGCGGCCGGAGCGGCGTGAGCAGACGCCGGAGCAGCGGCGGCTGGTGCGCCGGAGCGCGTGGGGGCTGGGCGGGGCGATGGCGGTGCTGGCGGGGGTGACGGTGTGGCTGTCGAGCGTGGACTTCGCTTCCGTGGCGCTGACGCGGCGGGCGTCGGCGGTGCGGGAGGCGTTGGCGCAGGTGCCGGGAGTGCTCGGGACGGCCTACATGACGGACGGGGACACGCTGGTCGTGTTCGCGGACGAGGGGGCGGACCCTTCCGGGGAGGTGGCGCGGGTGCTGGAGGCGGAGGTGGGGCGGCGGGTGCGGGTCGTGGTGGTGGCGACGGAGGGGGTCTGGGAGGCGAACAGGGAGTAGAGCGGGGGCGCGGGTCGGGGCGGCGGCCGCCGCTGCGCTGGCGGTGCGCTCGTTGCGGGCGGGGGTGGTTGGCGTTGGGGGGTGGGGGGCGGAGTCGGATCCGGGATGAAGGCGATCGTGCTGGCGGTGCTCGCGGGGGTGTTCTGGGGGGTGGGGGAGGTGCTCACGAAGTCGGTGCTGCACACGGGGCGGGTGGGCCCGATCACGGCGGTGGCGGTGCGGACGGCCGTGGCGCTGCCGGTGCTGGCGATCGCGTACGCGGTGGTGGTGCACGGGCTGAAGGCCGAGCCGGCGGACTGGACGAAGGCTGGGGCGCCGACGCTGACGAAGCTGGTGGTGGGGAGCGGGGTGATCGCGGGGGCGCTGGCGCTGCTGTGCTTCTACGGGGCGTTGAACTTCGGGGAGATCGGTCGGATCAAGCCGATCGCGTTCGGGCTGGCGCCGGCGGTGGCGGTGGTGCTGGGGTGGCTGGTGCTGGGGGAGGCGATGACGGTGAAGAAGGTGGTGGGGGTGGTGTTGGTGGTGGGCGGGGTGCTGGTGCTGACGGGGAAGTGAGAGAGGTCGGACGGCAGCATCGCTCGATCACGGGATCGCTCGATGGCAGATGGGGTTGCCTCGGGACTTTCGATGCGATCGATAAGGTCGGCGGGGCTGAGGAGGCGGGGCCGGCGGTGATGGTGGAGAGTGGGGGCACGGGATGGGGGTGCCGGATGCAGTGGCGTCGGGTGGGCGGGGGCGGCGGGGCGTGCAAGGTCCGGGTGTCGGGGCGCCGGGCCGCGACCGGTTCGGGGCGGGGAGCACTTCCGGATTGCTTCGGCCGGATGGGCGGAAGGGAGAACGCGATGTACGTTCCCTTCTCCCCGGTCTTCGACGAAGGAGTGCGTGATGCGCGTTGTGGCATGCCTGGCGGCGGCGGCGGCGGGTGCGGCTCGGGCGGCGGAGGTGCTCGTGATGGCCAGCGGGAGCGCGGCGCTGGATCAGGCGCTCGTGGCGGCGCTGGAGGGCGAGGGGCACGAGGTGACGGTGGGGCAGCAGTGGTTCGAGTTCGACGGATCGGACCTGGCCGGCGCGCCGCACGCGGTGCTGCTGATGAACAGCGTCAACTGGATGGCGGCCGGCGGGATGCCGGTGGAGGGGCAGCGGGCGCTGCTGGCGTACGTATCGGCGGGGGGCGGGTTGGCGACGACGGAGTGGACGATCC
Source organism: uncultured Phycisphaeraceae bacterium (assembly GCA_964389385.1). Classification (GTDB taxonomy): domain Bacteria; phylum Planctomycetota; class Phycisphaerae; order Phycisphaerales; family UBA1924; genus CAYMFP01. The sequence continues at coordinate 2,355 of CAYMFP010000259.1, forward strand.
GGAACAACGGCGCCGGCGGGGATCTGGATTTCGCGGTGCTCGAGCCGGCGTTCGCCGTGGAGCCGACGGTGACGCATCGCTCGGCGACGGCGGTGTCGTACAGCCAGACGGCCGGGGACGACATCCTGTGGGCCGACCTGCCGTCGACGTTCTCCTTCCCCGTCGGCGATCTGGGAGGCAGCGAGACGTTCCTGGTGCAGCGGGAGGGGGCGCGGACGTACTACGCCAGCGATTACTCGATCTCGAGCTTCCCGGCCGTGGGGCTCGCGGGCTGGCGGTACGGCACGGGCCGGGTGGCGAATCTCTCCGTGGTGGTCGTCGAGGCTTCGCTCGGAGACGCCGAGTTCGTCCGGCTGCTCGGGAACGTGATGGACTGGCTCGCGGTCGACCTGTGCGCCGCGGACTGGGACGGGGACGGGTTCCCCACGGTGAACGACCTGCTGGCGTACCTCGGGACGTTCCGGGATCGTGAGCCGAGCGCGGACATCGACGGCGACGGGAACGTCGGCGTCAACGACCTGTTGTCGTATCTGGGCGGGTTCCGGGCGGGGTGCTGACTCGGCGGGGGTGGGGGGCGCGGGAGGTGGGGCACGCGGCGCCCGCGTCGGGGCGGCTCGTAGGGCGGCGCGGGGCGGGTGATGTGGGTGGTGCGGGCGCAGCCACGAATGAACCCGAAGCGGGTTCATTCGTGCCACCCTTTGGGTTTAGCCGACGTCGCGGGTCTGGAAGAGGAGGACGGCGAGGGCGAGGAAGATGGTGATCTGGAGGAGGCCGTAGAGGGCGACGAGGGCGAGGTGGGTGTTCGGGATGTCGACGGCCTGGGAGATGGGGTCGGCGAGGTAGAAGAAGTTCATGTTGGGGACGAGGGTCCACGCGGCGAAGGCGACGGGGTTGATGCGCGGGGGCTCGGTGAAGACGAAGTCGTCGGGGAAGGGGGGGCGGGAGACGGGGAGCCCGCCGATGTTGCGGACGGTGAGGACGGCGCCGTCGGTGTCGGCGATGACGAGGACGGGGCGGTCGGCGCGGTCGGCGGCGAGGTCGAGATTGGCGGGGATGGGGCCGAAGTCGGGCGGGATCATGCCGACGCCGTTGGGGCCGGGGCCGTAGTAGAAGGGCGTGCCGGGCCGGATCTGGACGGTGGGGGGGACTTCGAGGGTGACGCGGTGGGTGCTGCCGGGGGCGGTGAAGAGGATCTCGGCGGCGTCGGGCTGGGAGCGGTCGGCGTGGCGGAGGGCCTCGTCGCGGGAGATGTAGTCGGCGACGCGGAAGCCGGCGGAGTTGAAGAACTGCTCGAGCGGCATGCCGATTTCCTGCTCGAGGGAGTTGCCGCTGGCCTCGGCCGAGGCGCGGAAGGCGGCCTCGGCGCGTTCGCGGGCGAGGCGCCGGGCCTCGGGGCCGGGGATGTCGAAGAGCTGGCGCGGGTTGTCGGCCTCGACCTGGAAGACGCGGCCGACGGGGCGGTTCTCGAAGGCGAGGCGTCCGAGGAAGTGGTTGGAGAGGAGGCCGGCGAGGAAGACGCCGGCGCAGACGACGATGGTCATGACCTGGCCGAGGCGGGTGGAGGCGGCGGTGGCGACGGCGGAGATGACGAGGAGGCCGATGAGGACGGCGACGCCGGCCTTGGTGACGTCGGGCTTGAAGTCGGTGGCGACGGGCTGGAGCTTCCACTCGGGGTCGAGGCCGAGGGAGATCAGGTAGCCGACGAGCATGACGGGGAGGGCGATGAGGACGGCGGACTGGCCGAAGGCCCAGCCGTACATGTAGTTGAGGACGGCGGCGAGGACGACGGCGAGGGCGAAGCCGCCGACGCCGAAGGCGATGACGGGCTGGTCGACGAGGTCGCGGACGGTGGTGAGGACGCCGTGCTGGACGCTGAAGAGCATCATGAGGACCATGACCGCGACGGCGATGGTCATGGCGGCGGCGACGCCGAGGTACTTGCCGAGGATGACGGCCGGGCGTCCGACGGGCTTGGAGACGACGGTGAGGACGGTCTTCTTGTCGATCTCGCGGGAGATGACGCTGGTGGCGATGAAGGCGGCGAGGAGGATGCCGCAGACGAGGACGGTGGCGAGGGCGAGTTCGAGGAGGAGCTTGTCGTCGCCGGTGACCTCGCCGGGGACGTTGGAGTAGCCCATCGAGAAGCCGGTGGCCCAGGTGTTGAGGATGCTGAAGAAGCCGCAGAGGGCGACGAGGGCGAAGTAGATGGGCTGCCGGATGGACTCGAGCAGGGTGTTTCGGGCGATGGCGAGGATCGTCGTCGGCATGCTCGGGTGGTCCGTGGGTCGCGGGCTC
>CAYMFP010000260.1:0-4612 GCA_964389385.1 uncultured Phycisphaeraceae bacterium
ATCCCACCTGCTCCGCCCCGCCCCGTCGACCTCACGCCACCCCCGCCCCGTCACCGCGGGCGCAGGATGAAGATCCCGTACCCGTACGAGCCCTCGATCCCCGATCCCGCGCCGATCGCGTGGTCCTCCCCGTGCTCGTCGACGCAGGCGACCTGCTCCCACCCCGCCCGATCCAGCAGGGCCGCCCATTCCCGGTGGTCGTACGACCGCAGGCGGTAGACCGCGTCCTCGTGCCGCTCGCCCGACTCGGTCCGGACGACGAGGTGGCTCACCACCGCCTCCAGGCGCTCCTCCCGCGTCGCCGGCTCGTACTGCACGACCTGGGTCACGTGCTTGGCCCCGCGTTGCGCGGTCCAGACGTCCTCCGACGGCGTCTCCAGCCCGTAGGCCGTGATGTGCAGCCCGACCGCGTACACGCCGCCGGGGGCGAGCGTCCGCCGCACCTGATCGAGGTGGGCGAGCGCCGCGTCGTCCCGCCCCGTGTCGCTGCCGAGGTGCCGGAACGTGTTGATGAGGCAGAACGCGAACCCGCACGCCTCCTCCACCCCAGCCCTTCCCCCGTCTCCCCCGCCGGCGGGCAGGTCCGAGAAGTTCGTCATGTCCGCGACGAAGAGCTTCGCCGAGCCCCCGGCCGCACGCCGCCACCGCTCGTCGGCCGCGAGCCGCCGTTCCGCGTACGCGATCATCTCGGGCGAGCGGTCGAAGCCGTAGACCCGCCGCCCCCGGCGGGCCGCGACGCGGATGTACCGCCCCGTCCCGCAGGCCGGCTCAAGCCACGCCAGCCCCGCGGCCGCGGGCGAGCAGAAGCGGGCGACGATCCGCTCCAGCCCGTCGACCTCCTCGGCCGTCCCCCCCGCATGGAGGATGTCGTAGACGCTCGGGTCGTTATAGAGAGGATTGTCGAGGTCGGCCGGCATGGGGCGGGGAGGGTAGGGGCGGGCGACCGCGGACGAGTCCGGGGGCCGGAGGTCGTGGTGGGGCGGATGGTCCGGCGGCGCATGTCCGGGAACGAGATCTCGCGCCGGGCGTCGAAGACGATGCAACCCCCGGGGCGGACACCGGTAGCATGGAAGCCGGGAGGTCGAGGCGACCCCCGGCGGGACCAGGCATGCAGCGAGCCGAGGAAGCCGAGCTGATCGGGCGTGCGGCCGCGGGCGACAAGTCCGCGGCGGCGGCGCTCATCCAGGCCCATCAGCGGTCGCTGTACGCCTACATGCTGCGGATGTGCGGGCGTCCGGACGTGGCCGAGGACGTCGTTCAGGAGGCGTTCGTCCGCGTCCTGAGCCACCTCGACCGTTTCGACACCCGCTACCGCTTCAGCACCTGGCTCTTCACCATCGCCAAGCGACTGCACGTGAACGCCTGCCAGAAGCTCAAGCCGACGTACGACACGGACACGGTGGACAGCGCCGGGGGGGCGTATCCGCCGGAGACCGTCGTCGACGACCGCGAGCAGGCGCTCTCGGACCGGGGACACCTGGACGAGGCGCTTCAGATGGTCAGCCCCGAGCAGCGCGAGGTGCTGATCCTGTTCCACCAGCAGGACTGGCCGATCGCGCTGATCGCCCAGCACATGGGCATGCCGGAGGGGACGATCAAGAGCCACCTGCACCGGGGGCGTCGTCGGCTGCGGGAAGCTCTGGAGGAGGTCCGTGAGCGGGCGGATCGGGCCCGGCGGCTGCGGTACGCGGGCGGCGACCACGCCGCGCCGAGCGCCGCCCCGGCCGCCGATCCGGTCGTGGTCCGTCCGCTCCGCATCGCGGGGCCGCTCCGCGCAGCGGTCCCGGCGGCGGTTCAAGGGTCTGAAGGGAGCATCGCGTGAGCTTCGGACTCGCCACCATGCTGCTCTACCCGACCGAGGCCGACGCCGGCGGCGGTCCGTGGGAGCGTCGCCCCGAGCGGGGGTTCGACGACGACCCGGACTTCGTCGCGGACCCCATGCTCGACCCGGCGGAGATCCCCTTCCCCGAGTCCGTGCCGGACGAGGAGATCCCGGACGAAGACCTCGACCGGATGTTCGACGGCGAGCTCGACGCCATGCAGCGGCAGGACCTGATCCGCCGCCTGCGGACCCAGCCCGAGCGCCGGCGCGAGTTCGAGGCCACGGCCGAGGCCGTCCGCCTCCTCCGCCGCCCCGTGCACGCCCCGGATTTCACCGCCCGCGTCCTGATGGAGGTCGAGAGCCGGCGGCGGTTCCTCCCGCCGCGGGCGCGGCGCTGGCTGACGACCGGGCGCGTCGCCGTCGCGGCCTCGCTCGCCGCGGGCGCGCTCACCATCGCCCTGATCCAGCGCCACGACCCGGACGCGACGCGCCTCCGCGCCCCCGACCGCCCGCTCAGCGAGCTGTACGCGGGCGTCCGCGAGGATGCGCCGGCCCTGCATGGGCTCGCGAGCGTCACCCGCCCGGTCGAGGACCTGACCAACACCCTGCTCGGCGGCGAACGCCGCGATCGGGCGGAGCTGCCTCCGATCGGGCTCTTCGCCGCAGGAAGCGGTGAGGTGGCGTCCGGTCTCGGCGGCGGGCTCGGGCTGGACGAACTGCCGAGCGACCGCGGCTACCGCAATCCCCTGGTCCGCACCGTGATCATCCCCGACGGCGGAAGCGGAACCGCCGGCTCGTGGGCCGCCGTGCAGCGTCCGCCGCACGCCGCGGAGCAGGGGTGGCTCCTGCCCGGCGCCTGGACGCCCGCCCCCGGCGCCGCGGACCCCGCGCAGCTCGGCTGGGGCGCCCCCGTCTCGGTCCTCCCGATGGGCCCGGCGGAGGGCGGCTCGCTCGTCATCCCGGGCACGCGCTTCTTCCCGGGCATGCGCCTGCCGCTGGGCGCCGTGCCGCCCGCGGCGGAAACGCTCTTCCCGCGCCCGCGCTCGCCCGACGAGGCCGTGCGCTCGTTCCTCGAGGGCGGCTCCGGCTGGTGAGCCCGGCGCGCACGCCCCGCACCCCGCATTCTTCCGGCCTGTTCTTCTCCGTCCGCAACTCGCGGCGACGGCGGCGGTAGCGTTCTCTCGGGGCCGCGATCTGGCCCCGCCTTCTCATGTTGCGGAGCATCACGTCCTATCTCGGTCTGGCGGCCGGAGCCGCGGCCGCGGCGCTCGCCGCGTCCGCCGGCCGCGGAGCGCCTCCCGCCCCTCCGGCGCCGACGCCGGGCGCGGTCCGTCCGGCGGAGCCGCAAGCCTCCGTCGCCTGGACGGCGGCCGGGCGGCTGCCGGCCTCGGTCGGCCTGGTCTTGGCGGCCGATCGCCCGGCCGAGCACCTGAACGGCGAGGCGGGGCAGTCCCTGCTCGCCCTCGCCGAGGACCTGGGGCTGCTGCGCGAGACGATCGCGGGCTGGCGCTCGCTGAGCCGCTCGGTCGGGTTGAACCAGGCCGAGGCGCTGCGGGCGCTGCTCGGGCGGCGCGTGCTGCTGGTCTGCGGGCCGGGGACGGGCGTCGAGGGCAGCGAACTCGGGCCGTGGGTGGTCGCGACGGAGGTGGACGCGCCGGCCGCCGAGCGCCTGCGCCGGCGGCTGCGGGCCGTTCCACGCTCGGTGGCCGGGGGCGTGCCGCTGCTGGCGGTGGAGGACGGTCGGTTCGAGGCCGTGGAGCTGCCGGCGGGCTTCGACGACGCGAGTTCTCGGGCGGACGGCGTGCGGACGGTGGTGGTCGCCCGGGCGGAGGATCGGGCGCTGCTCCTGGAGGTCGTGCGGGCGCTGCGGGGCGAGCCCGGGGGCAGCGAGCCGCGGCTCGCGTCGCTCGCGGAGTACCGCCGCCTGGCGTCGGCCGAGGGAAGCGTGCGGATCCTGGCCCGCGCGGACGCGGGGCACGCGGAGGAAGGCGCGGGCGGGGTGATCGCCGCGTCGGCCTCGGCGCGGGGGCGGTCGTGGGAGATCGCGTTCCAGGCGCCGGCGGGCGTCTTCGGACTCGGCGGCGATGAGAATGGGGTTCGGGGTGGGGGGCGTGGGGAGGCGGGCGAGCTGATCGGGCCGGAGGAGTGGGCGGCGTTCGAGGCATTGGCGGCGGAGGCGGAGTTCGCGGCCGTGGGCTGGCTGGCCGCGCCCCCCGGGGGCGTCGGGCTCGCGCGGCTGGTGTCCGGGGCGTTGCCGCTGGACGCGGAGGGGGCCCTGGCCGAGGCGATCGGCGGCCGGGGCGTCGTCGCGATCGAGGCGGACCGCGCGGAGGAGGGCGTGGTGCTCCGGCTGACGGTGCTCGCGGACGCGCCGCCCGGGGCGGCCGGGGCGGGCGGCGTCGATCGCCAGGTCGCGGCGCTGCTGGCGCGGGTGCCGCGGGACCCGCGGGTGCTCCCCTCCGGGGCCGTCGCAGGGCGGGCGGAGCCGGTCTTCGGCGGGGCGGTGCCGGGCGCCGTCCGGGTGCACGCATTCCCGGTGCGGGCGGTGGAGGGGCTGGAGGGCGTGGTGGGGACGGCCGGCGCGGCCGCGTGGGCGGTGATGGACCCCGCGGTGACGGGCGGGGACGGGCGGCTCGACCTGGCGTTGGCGTTGGAGGCGGGGCACCGGGCGTCCGGGCGGGCGGAGTCCGCGGCGTCGGCGGTCCGGCGGATCCTGGCCGCGGCGCGCACGGGGAGCGAGGGCGGGATCGTCACGGGCTGGGGCGAAGGATGGGAAGGGTGGGGGGATTG
>CAYMFP010000261.1:0-4608 GCA_964389385.1 uncultured Phycisphaeraceae bacterium
CGGATTCAAGTTCGGCGAGCGTGCTTTCCCGATCCTCGGCCAGGCCTTCGATCTCGACCGGATCTCGTTTCTCGGTGATCGCCACGAGGAAGGAGTCCTCGTACTCGGGGTACTCGGGGCCGAGCGGGTAGACCTGGATGCCGGCCACCTGGGTGGGGCGCCGGGGGGCGGACCCACTCGACGACGGCGATCTCGTTCTCGTCCATGAGCTGCCCGACGGTGCGGCCCTCCATGGAGCCGCCGGGGTGGACGGTCCAGCGCTTCATGACGACGAGCTGGTTGTCGACGACGACGGAGTTGATGACGTCCGGGTCGACGGCCGCGGTGGCGAAGGCGGGGGCGCTGATCGCGGCCTGGGACATCGAGGTGTGGATGCCGAAGCCCTTGCCGACCTTCTCCGCCATGTTCTGGTCGAACATGCGGAGGACGACGCGGATGTCCGGGTTGATCGCGCGGGCGTCGAGGGCGCACTCGAGGTTGGCGAGGTCGTCGGTGGTGGCGAGGATGATGGAGCGGGCCCTGCGGGCGTTGGCGTCGTTGAGGAGGATCTCGCGGCGGGCGTCGCCGATGAGCAGGGGCGTGCCGTCGCGGCGGACGTCCTCGAGGAACTGGTTGCTCGCGTCGCGCTCGATGACGACGACGGGGACGCCGAGGCGGCGGAGGAGCGTGTAGGTGCGGAAGCCGAGGCGTCCGAGCCCGACGAGGATGACGTGGTCACGCAGGGCTTCGCACATGGCGCGGCACCACTCCCGTTCGTTGCGCTTGCGGTCGCGGATCATGAGCCCCAGCTCGACGAGGCTCTCCAGGATGACGACGAGCCCGAGCACCGGGACGACGAAGAACATCGCCTCGAGCACCGGGTGCTCCGGGAAGTCCTGCGGGGGCTCGCCGAAGACGAGCGACCAGGTGTAGTAGACGGCCTGGATGAACGTGAGGGGGCGCCCGCCGGGCGGGACGGGGCTGAGCGTCCGGAAGAGCAGCCCGCCGACGGCGAGCAGGGCCGCGATCGCGAGCAGGCGGTAGCGCAGCCGCCAGAGCACGGAGCGCGCAAAGCACCACTCCCGCCAGATCCGCCAGCGGAGGTCGGCGGCCCGGCAGCGCCGGTCGGCGAGGGCCTGGATGTTCAGGGTCTCGATCAGACGCGGATCCTTGCCGCGCGGGCGGCGGAGAGGCGGCGGCCGAGGATACCCCGCGCGGCGCGCCCCGCGGGCGCGCGTTCCGGCGGGCGCGGCGGCTTCTCGGGCGCTCCCGCGGGGCGGACCCGGCCCCCGGCGGGCGTATCCTCTGCCGCCCCCCGCCGGTCTGGGTCCGCAGCGGGGCGGATGGAGAGCCCGATGCCGTTCCCGAGCGACTTCCTGTGGGGCGCCGCGACCGCCGCCTACCAGATCGAGGGTGCCGCCAAGGCCGACGGGCGGGGAGACTCGGTGTGGGACATGGTCTGCCGCCGCCCGGGGTTCGTGAAGCGGGGCGACACCGGCGACGTCGCGTGCGACCACTACAACCGCTGGCGCGAGGACGTCGGGATCATGCGCGAGATCGGGCTCAAGGCCTACCGGTTCAGCATCGCCTGGCCGCGGGTGCTGCCGCTCGGCGACGGCCCGGTCAACGAGAAGGGCCTCGCGTTCTACGACCGGCTCATCGACGCCCTGCTCGAGGCGGGGATCCGCCCGATGGCGACGCTCTTCCACTGGGACTACCCCACGGCGCTGTTCAACCGGGGCGGGTGGCTGAACCCGCGGAGCCCGGAGTGGTTCGCGGACTACGCGCGGGTGGTGGTCGACCGGCTGAGCGACCGCGTCGTCGACTGGATGACGCTCAACGAGCCGCAGTGCTTCATCGGGCTCGGGCTCGAGAACGGGCACCACGCGCCGGGGCTGCAGCTCCCGATCGACCAGGTGCTCCTCGCCGCCCACCACAGCAACCTGGCCCACGGGCGGGCGGTGCGGGTGATCCGCGAGCACGCCCGGCGCGCGCCGCGCATCGGCTGGGCCCCGGTCGGCGTGGCGGACTTCCCGGACGACCCGGACAACCCGGCCGACGTCGAGGCGGCGCGGCGGCGCATGTTCAGCGTCGCCGCGATGCCGCTCGACCCGGTCAAGATGTTCAACAACGTGGCGTTCTCCGACCCGGTCTGCCTCGGGGAGTACCCGGACGAGTACTACCGGGCGTTCGGCGACGCGGCGGTGCGCCCGCCCAGGCACGAGCTGGAGACGATCTCCGAGCCGATCGACTTCTTCGGCTTCAACCTCTACCAGGGCGCCCGGGTGAAGGCCGGCCCGGACGGGGAGCCGCGGCTCGTGCCGGAGCCGGTCGGGGCGCCGAAGACGACCATGGGCTGGCCGATCACGCCGGAGGCGCTCTACTGGGCGACGCGGTTCTACCACGAGCGGTACGGCAGGCCGATCCTCATCACGGAGAACGGGCGGGCCGTCTCGGACTACGTCTCCGAGGACGGGCGCGTGCACGACGACCAGCGGATCGACTACCTCCGGATGTACCTGCGGGCGCTCGGGCGGGCGGTCGACGAGGGGATCCCGGTGCTCGGCTACTGCCTCTGGTCCCTGCTCGACAACTTCGAGTGGGCGTGGGGGTACGAGCAGCGGTTCGGGATCGTGCACGTCGACTACCGGACGCAGAAGCGCACGCTCAAGGACTCGGCCCGGTGGTACGCGGAGGTCATCCGCACGAACGGGGCGATCCTGAGCGAGGCCGGCGCGGCGGTCGTGGCGTGAGGACGCGGCGCCGGGCGGCGCACGGGAGGCGGCGATGAGCGTGGCGACGGCTCCGGCGGCCGAGGGCGTCCGCCCCGGCGGCGTGCACGGGGAGTTCACGGGCCCGGGGCGGGCCGGGGGCGCGTACCGCATCGGCGGGCACGACCGGCTCGCGCCGTTCCTGGTGAGCGTCGTCAGCGACGACGACCTCTGGATGTACGTCTCCAGCCGCGGCGGGCTCACCTGCGGGCGCCGCGACGCGGACCACGCCCTGTTCCGCTACGAGACGGACGACCGGCTGCACGAGGCGCACCGCCTCGTCGGCCCGATGACGCTGGTGCGCGCCCGGCGGGAGGGGGCGGACGCCGCGCCGTGGGAGCCCCTGACCGCGGAGGACGCGCCGGAGGGCGCCGTCCGCGGGCTCTCCAAGAGCCTGCTGGGCAACCGCCTCGCGTTCGAGGAGACGAGCCCGGCGCACGGGCTGACGTTCCGGTACGCCTGGGCCCCGGCCGCGGCGCTCGGGTGGGTCCGCGAGGCCGAGCTGGTGAACGACGGGGAGGCGCCGGTCGCGGTCGAGATCGTGGACGGGCTGCTGCACGTGCTGCCGGCGGGGGTGGGGCGGCGGGTGGTCTCGGATCTGAGCAACCTCGTGAACGCGTACCGGCGGAGCGAGGTCGACCCGGAGACGCGCCTGGGCGTCTTCGCGCTGCAGCAGCTCATCCTGGACCGCCCGGAGCCGGCCGAGGCCCTGCGGGCGAACGTCGTGGGGTGCGTCGGGCTCGGCGAGCACGGCGTGCTGCTGAGCCGCGAGCAGCTCGAGGCGTTCCGCCGCGGGGGACGCCCGCGGCACGAGCGCCTGCTCAAGGGGCGGGCGGCGAGCTACCTGGCCCACGCCTCGTTCACGCTCGCGCCCGGGGAGAGCCGGCGGTGGCTCTTCTTCGCCGACGTCGGGCTCGACCAGGCGGGGGTGACGCGGCGGCTGGCGCTGCTGCGCTCGGCCGACGCGCTTGCCGCCGTCGAGCGCGAGGTCGCCGCGTCCGAGGCCCGCCTGCGGCGCCTCCTGGCGGCCGCCGACGGGCTGCAGGCGGTGGGGGACGCCGCGGCCGGGGCGCACCACCTGGCGAACGTCCTCTTCAACACGATGCGCGGCGGCGTCTTCGCCGACGGGTACGCGTGCGCCGGCCCCGACGTGGCGGCGTTCGTGCGCGAGCGGAACCGGGCGGTCTTCGAGCGTCACCGCGCCCTGCTCGATGCCCTCCCGGAGCGGATCGACCACGCCGACCTGCTCGCCCGCCTGCGCGAGCCGGGCGACGCGCACCTCGAGCGCCTCGGCCTCGAGTACCTCCCGCTCTCGTTCGGGCGCCGGCACGGCGACCCCTCGCGCCCCTGGAACGCCTTCTCGATCCGCGTCCGCGACGAGCACGGCGCCCGCGTGCTGGACTACCAGGGCAACTGGCGCGACATCTTCCAGAACTGGGAGGCCCTCTGCCTGAGCTTCCCCGGCTTCCTCGGGCCGATCATCGCGAAGTTCGTGAACGCCTCCACGCTCGACGGCTTCAACCCGTACCGCATCTCGCGCGCCGGCGTCGACTGGGAGGTCCCGGAGCCCGACAACCCGTGGGCCGGGCTCGGCTACTGGGGCGACCACCAGATCATCTACCTGTGCAAGCTGCTCGAGTGGTCGGAGCGGTTCCGCCCGGGGGCGCTCGGGGCGTGGCTCGGCCGCCCGCTGTTCAGCTCCGCGGACGTGCCGTACCGCATCCGCCCGTACGCGGAGCTGCTGCGCGACCCGCGGAACACGATCGACTTCGACGGGGCGGCGCACCGGGCGGCCGAGGCCCGCGCCGCGCGGCTCGGCGCCGACGGCCGCCTCGTGCCCGCGGGAGGGGTGCGTGGG
>CAYMFP010000262.1:0-4585 GCA_964389385.1 uncultured Phycisphaeraceae bacterium
TGGGTGGGGTGGGTGGGGTGGGCGAGGCATCACCCGAGCCCTTCCAGAGCACGGAGGACGGCCTCGAGATCGCGTTTGGCCTTCTCCAGCTCTTCACGGGTCTGGTTGACGAGCTTTTCCGGGGCCTTCTCGATGTAGGCCCGGTTGGCAAGACGCTTGGTGAGGTTGTCGATGCTCGCGCGGATGCGGGCCTCCTCCTTCCGGAGGCGTTCCTGCTCGGCCGCGGCGTCGACCGCGTCGGCGAGGTTGGAGAGCCGGTGCTCGCGGCCCTCGAAGGTGAACGAGGCGGAGGCGCCCTTCGGCTCCTCGGCGGTGAAGCCCTCGAGCCCGGCGAGGGTCTCGACGAGCCCGCCGGCGTCGGCGAGGAGGGCGGCGAGGTCCGGCGTGCCGTGCAGCGTGACGCGGCGCGCGGGCTTGACCTGGTGCTGCGCCCGGACCTGGCGGATGGACTCGACGAGCGAGCGGACGCGCTCGAACCGCCGCTCCGCCTCGGGGTCGGCGAGCCCCTCGGCGACGGGCCAGCCGGCGGTCGCGAGGGTGCCGCCCTTGCGGGGCGCGGCGAGGGTGAGGCCCGCGACGCCGGCCCCGCCCCCGGGGATCGCGTTCAGGCGTTCGAAGACGGCCTCGGTGATGAAGGGGGTGATCGGGTGCAGGAGGCGCAGGAAGGCGTCGAGCGTGCCGCGGAGCGTCGCCTGTTGGGCGGGGTCGCCCTGGACGGTGGGCTTGATGCCCTCGAGGTACCAGTCGCAGAAGTCACGCCAGAAGACGTCGTACATCGTCTGGGCGTAGCCCGAGAACTGGTAGTTCTTCAGGGCGTCCTCGGCGCTGGCGATCGCCGCGGCGAGGCGCGAGAGCATCCAGCGGTCGATGAGGGCGGTGGGCTGGTGCGCGGCCGCGCCGCCGTCCGGGCCGGTCCGGTCGCCGACGCTCCCGGTTCGTTGGAGCGTCATGATCGCGAAGCGGGCGGCGTTCCAGAGCTTGTTGCAGAAGTTGCGGCCGATGTCGAACTTCGGGCTGGTGTTCTTGCCCGTCCTCGGGTCGGGCTCGACGGGCATGCGGACGTCCTGCGTCTGCGTCGTCATCTGGACGAGCGTGAAGCGCATGGCGTCGGCGCCGTGGGAGTCGATGATGTCGAGGGGGTCCACGCCGTTGCCGAGGGACTTGGACATCTTGCGTCCCTCGCCGTCCTGGATCATGGCGTGGATGAAGACGTCGCGGAACGGCGCCGGGCCGGGCTGCCGCTCCGTCTCTTTCTCCCCATTGCCCGTTGCCGACTGCCCATTGCCCCTGAAGAAGCGGTTGAACATCACCATCCGCGAGACCCACAGCGTGATGATCTCGCGGGCGGTGCAGAGGACGCTGGTGGGGTTGAAGGCGTCGAGGAGGGCGGGGAAATCGGCGATGCCGGTGTCCTTGGCGGCCTGCTCGGCGTCCGGCCAGCCCATGGTCGAGAGCGGCCACAGGGCGCTGGAGAACCAGGTGTCGAGAACGTCGGGATCCTGGCGGAGTCCGATGCCTTCGAGGAAGTCCACGACCTCGCGGTCATCCTCGGATCTCACGCAGAATGCCAGTTCAGATCCGATCAGTGGACGCCCATCGGCCGACAAAGCGGGTGCGTCGTCTTCAGGGTCGATCGTAAGACCCGATGTGAGGCGGCCCTCTCTCCAGAAGTGGGCGAGTCGTGTCTCCACTTCGTCGATCCGATCATCACGTCCGACGAGGGAGCCCGACCACACCGGGATCCGGTGCCCCCACCAGAGCTGCCGGCTGATGCACCAGTCGCGCAGGTTGTCGTGCCAAGTCTCGTAGGTCCTGGCGTAGCGGGAAGGGTAGAAGGTCATGGACCCATCGCCGGCGCTCTGATCCGAGTTCCGCTGCTCTGCTGCTCTGCTGCTCTGGGGCAGATGGGATGCCGAGGTCCTCTGATCCGCTCTCAGCGCCCGCTGCGCAAACCCCACCAGCCGATCGTCCGTCACCTTGCAGTACCACTGATCGCTCAGGTACGGCTCGATCGCCGCGTGCGAGCGGTAGCTGTGCCCGACGCTGTGGCGGTGGGGCTTCACGTCCTCGAGCAGCGAGTGCGTCGAGTCCCCGGCCGTGCGGGCGCGGAACTCCGCGACCACCAGCCTGCGGGCCTCTTCCCGGCTCTTGCCGACGAAGACCGCCGCCCCTCCGTGCGGGTCGTAGTCCGGCCAGCCGTGCGACGCGGAGATCGTCGCGTCCGGGGCCATGACGTTGATCAGGTGGGTCTTCGCCGAGCAGACGCGTTCGATCGTCTCGCGGTGCCGCTGCCCGAGTTCGTAGTCGTTCGGGTCGTGCGCCGGCGTCACCTTCAGGAACCCGGTGGCGAAGAGCGCCTTCGGGTCCAGCTTCGCCTCTTCCCCGTCCTCCGTCTCACGCCCCGCGGCCGCGGCGAGCACGGCGTCGTCCACGCCCTCGATCCTCGCGGGCATGACGACGTACTCGTCCTCGATGATCGGCACGATCCGCCCGACGAGCGGAAGCTCGCAGACGAACCCGTGCAGCGCCTTCGCCCGCGGGTCCTTCGGGTTCACGGCCACGGCCGTGTCCCCGAGGTACGTCTCCGGGCGCGTCGTCGCGACCGTCACCCACGCCGGGTCGTCCGCGGGGTAGCGGTCGGCGCCGGGGTATCCGCGGGCGACGAGCTCGCCCCACGTCACGTGCGTGTACTCCGGCGCGGCGTCGACCGGCTGTTCGCTCGCCCCGGCGTCCGCGGGGCGCTTCAGCGGGTAGCGCAGGTAGTAGAACGCCCCGTCCACCTCCACCATCTCGACCTCGTCGTCCGCGAGGGCCGTCTGCGTCACCGGGTCCCAGTTCACCAGCCGCTTGCCGCGGTAGATCAGCCCGGCCTTGAAGAGCTGGAAGAACGCCTCGCGCACGGCCCGCGCGCACACCGGGTCCATCGTGAACCGCTGGCGGTCCCAGTCGCACGAGCACCCCATCTTCTGGAGCTGCCCGGTGATGACCGCCTCGTACTCGTCCTTGAACGCCTGGATCTTCGCGACGAACTCCTCGCGCGGGAAGTCCGTCCGCCGCTTGCCCTCCTCCTTCTGCACGCGCTTCTCGACGACCGTCTGCGTCGCGATCCCCGCGTGGTCCGTCCCCGGCATCCACAGCGCCTCGCAGCCCATCATCCGGTGGGCCCGGACGAGCACGTCCTGCAGCGTGTTGTTCAGCGCGTGCCCGAGGTGCAGCGCGGCCGTGACGTTCGGCGGCGGGATCAGGACGCTGTACGGCCGCGCCTCCCCGCGGAGCACCCGCTCCGGGTCGGCGTGGAAGGCCTTGGCGTCGAGCCATTTCCGCCAGGCTCGCGGCTCGTGGTCGGCGGGGTTGTAGGCCTTCTCCATCTCCGGTCCGGAACCGGCGGCGGAGGGGGTCGCGGCGGCGTTCTCGAGCGTGTCCGACATGAGGGGGTCAGTCTACGCGGGCTGGAGGGGGCCTCCCCCGGGTCCGATCTAGAGTGGGTGATGCCGATCAGACCCGCCCCCGCCGGATCGCTCCTTGCCCTCTTCGCGTGCGCGCTGCTGGCCGCGTGCGGCGGCGAGGGCGGCGGCGAGCAGGCGCCGCCGGCCTCCCCCGCGGGCATCGCCTCGGAGGAGGACGTGCTGGCGATCCTCAAGTCCGCCCAGCGCTACCGGGGGCTGGAGGAGTGGGGGAAGGCCGACGCCGTGCTCGCCGCGGCCGTCCGCAAGTACCCCCAGGATCGGGCGATCCGGCTCGCCTACGGCGACCTGCTCGTCCAGATGAACGAGAAGGAGCGGGCGTACGAGCAGTTCCGCGAAGGGCTGGCCCTCGGCGGCGAGCCCTCGCCCGAGCACGCCAAGGACCTCGCCACGGCCGGGACGCTCGCGAGCGCCCTCGGACGCCACGACGAGGCGATCGGCTGGTTCGAACAGGCCGAGCGGCTCGACCCGGCGGACGTCCGCGTGCTGACCGGGCTCGCCAACGCGTGGCTGGGGAAGAACGAGACGGCGAAGGCGAAAGCGACGCTGCTGCGGGCGGTGGCGATCGACGAGGCCTCGGCCCTGGCGTGGGGCATGCTCGCCGAGATCGAGCTGCGCGAGAACCGGGCCGCGAAGGCCGCGGAGTTCGCCGCCCGGGCCCGGGGGTTGGAGCCGGAACGCATCGCCTGGCGGATCATCGAGGGACGCGCCCGGATGCGCGAGGGCGAGCCGGAGCGGGCGATCGAACTGCTCGCCGGGCTGCCGCAGTCGGAGGCAACGCGAGAGGAGGTCGTGCGCCTCAAGGCCGAGTCGTTCGCGCAGCTCGGACGGATCGACGCGGCGTACGGGGCCTACGCGGACGCGCTGGGCGCGCACCGGACGAACGCCGCGTTCGTCTTCCAGGCGGCGCTCTGGGCGGAGCGGGCGGGGCGGAACGCCGAGGCCCTGCGCCATGCGAACCTCGCCGCGATGCTCGGGCACGCGGGCGGGGCGGACCTCGCCGCCCGCCTCAAAGCCGCGGAGGGCGAACGCTCGGCGGCCGCGGAGCCCGTCGGCGGCTGAGCGGGCGATCCGCCCGCGGGCGTGGGCGGGGCAGCGGACGGGGGTGGGGGGGTGCCGGA
>CAYMFP010000263.1:0-4553 GCA_964389385.1 uncultured Phycisphaeraceae bacterium
TCGAACGCAAGTTCCGCACCGAAGGCCGCAACTTCCACGCCGGCGTCCTCCGCAAGCGAGCGGGCCCACCAGCCTGACCCCGCATACGGCTGCGCGCGACACTCCGCCGAATGTCTCGTCCGCCACGTTGTGTCACTGGTCGCCGCTCTCCGTCGCTCCCCTCCTCCTGGTGCACCTCAGCGGAGACCAGTGGAACGCCGGCGGTCTGGCATACGGCGATAGCAGTTTCTGTGCCCGCGCGTTCGTGTCGATCGCCATGATTGGTCGGCTGCCCACGGCTTCTCCGCGCCCTCCGCGAGAGGAGCGCCCAGCCCCGTCGGCGGTACGCTGCGACCTCGCGCAGCGGAGTTCGGCGCCTGGCCGAATGATGCGCTCTGACGCTCAAGCCCTGATCTGCCGCCGTGACGGCAAAGATCCAACGCCCGAGGTACGCCCCTCGCCGGAGTCGATGTGCCGTCCGCCAGCATCCGTCAAGCCGTCGCTCACCTCGACCGAGTCCGCTCCCGGTCCGGCAGCGGCGCCCTGCGCACCGACGCCACGTCCCACGGCCTCGCACCGAGAAAGCGCAGCTGGGCCGGCTGGCTCCGAACCTCGACAAGCGAGAGCTGGCAGTTCTGGCTGCGGCTCGCAAACCCCTTCCTCGGCGCCGGCCCGATCCCCCTCGGAAGCTTCTGCTTCCTCATCGGCGTCGTCCTGCTGATCTTCGCCGTGCTCTGGATCCTGTCCCCGAGCGGCACGTGGAACGGCCTCTGGTTCCTGTGCGCCGCCGCCGTGTTCCTCACGTGTTCGTACCTCCGCCACGCACCCACCGCAGATCCGCGCAAGCGCTGCCGCTCCTGCCGCTACGACCTCTCCGCCACCCCGGACGCCGCCACCCTCCACTGCAGCGACGGCCCGCGCGTCGGCCTCGGTCCGCAACGCTGTCCCGAGTGCGGCGCCCGCTGGCCGCTGGTCGGCGCCACCCTCGACCCGGACCGCGTGCGCAACCTGACCACCGGCTGATGCCCTGAGCGCCACCCGACCCTCGCCACTCCAGCCCGCTCCTCACCGCCCGAGCCGCCTGCGTCCGCGGGATTCCCAATCGCCCCCGCCGGCCATCCGTCCGTTCCGCACGGCCTGCCTCACTCGGAATCCGCGGAGTTCTCGCCGCGTTCACCCGCGTCGGCCTCCAGCAGCGGCGCGAACCGCTCCGGCAACCGCGGCGCCACCGTCGGCGTCGGACGGTCCCACCGCCGCACCGTCCCGCGCTGCTCGCGTTCGGGCATCTGGATCAACATGTACCGCCTGGCGTCGCGGTGGTTGTACTCCTCGATGAACTCGCGCAGCTCATCCCCGGGCGTCAGGTAGCGCCGCTCTCCCCAACGCACGAAGCACAGATCGTTGGTGAGGAAGTCCATCCCGTCTTCCTGGCGATCAACGAACCAGAGCCGGAGGCCGTCGTCCGAAGCGCCGAGGATCCGCCCGTAGCCCCAGTCGTACAGGCCGAGGCACCCGTGCCACGTGTAGACGAACCCGCTCGGCCCGACGGTGATCCGAACGTTCATCCCCAGCCCGTCGCCGCAGGAGTACTCCCCGGCCCACTCGCGGGCCCAGTGGTCCTCCGGCAGGTCGGACTCGGCGATGCCCTCGATCTCCTCGAGCAGGCGCTCCCGCTCCAGCCGCACGCGCTCCGCAACACGCTGCCGCCCATCGCCCGCGGTCTCCGGCTCGATCGCGGCCGCGGCGACGGCCGGCTCCGTTTCCGGCCCCACGTCCGGAAGCGATTCCGACGGAAGGCCGACCAGGATGAGTTCACCCCCGCCCGACACCTCCGGCGGCCGCGCCGATCCGGCGGGCGGCAGAGCCGCGGCGGTGAGGGCGCAGAGCGCGCAGGCAACGCAGTCGGCGATGGGCATGGCACGGCCTTCCGTGGGTTCTCGCCAGTCTACCGGCCGTCGCTTCCTCGCCGGCCCCATCTTTCATGAAGCGGAGCGCCCCGCCTCGAGCCCCCTCCGCACCGCCCCCCGCACCGCCCGCGCCGCGTGCATCCGCGGCACCCCCAACCTCTCCGCCAACGCCTCCAGCGTCTCCGGCGGCCCACCATCCAACCCAAACCGCCGCTCCAGCACCACCCGATCCCGCTCCCCTAACTGCCCCAACACCCCCGGGATCCGCGCATCCACCTCCAGCCACGCCTGCCACGGCGCCACCTGCAGCGTCCAGTCCCGCACCCGGATCCCCCCCGGCAGCCGCATCCCCGCCCGCCCCGCCACGCTCGAACCCGACACCCCGAACACCCGCGCCCGACGCCCCAGCGCCACCGTCACCGCGCCGGCCAGACGCCCGCCCCGCCCCGGGTCCCATCGATCCGCGGCCTCGCTCACGACCCGCAGCCCACGCTCCAGCAGCACCCGCGCCCGCTCGCTCGGCAGCCGCTCCGGCGGGCCCGCACGCTCCTCGATCGTCCGGATCAGCAGCGGCAGCTGGCTCCGCACCAGCAGCGCCCGCAGCCGGGCCGCGTGCCGCAGGTCCGTCTCGATCGCGTCCAGCTCCGCCCCAGAGTACCCCCGCGCATCCTCCCCGCGCCCCAGCCCCGCGATCCGCGTCCCCGCCCGCCGCAGCAGCGCCCGATACCCCCGCGCGTACGCGGCCTCCAGCGCCCCCGGCGTCAGCGGCTCCGCCCGCATCGAGGCGATCAGCCCCAGCAGGTCCGTCTCCCCCGCCCGCCACAGCCCCTCCCGCACCGCCGGCGCGGAGAGCGCCGCCTCCTCCCACGCCCCCGCCGGCAGCGCCAGCCCCCGCAGCAGCGCCGCCCGACGCTCGTTCACCGCACGCAGCACCCGCGCCCGAGACCGCGGCGTCTCCCCGCGCGACGCCCCCAAAAGCCGCGCCGCCTCCGCCGGCTCGAACCCCCGCGCCAGCAGCCGGCGCAGCGCCTCCCCCTCCCGCTCCCCCGCCGGGCGCGGCTCCGGGAAGATCGGCCGCTGACCCCGCGCCCGCCGCCGCGCGTCCTCCCGC
The DNA here is from genome assembly GCA_964389385.1 of uncultured Phycisphaeraceae bacterium. GTDB lineage: Bacteria > Planctomycetota > Phycisphaerae > Phycisphaerales > UBA1924 > CAYMFP01. The sequence goes on from CAYMFP010000263.1 coordinate 2,998, forward strand.
CGCAGCACCTGCCGCACCCCCTCCAGGCTCCGCCCCACCCGCGGCGCGATCCGCCCGGCCGCCTGGTTCAGCGTGCACCCGAACCGCCGCCGGTACCGCTCCGCCCGCCGCACGATCCGCGCCTCGTCCCCCCGATCCACCCGGCTGAACGCCCCCGCCCGCGCCAGCGCCCCGCCCCGCCGCGCCTCGAACGCCGCCAGCGCCGCCTCGCTGAACACCACCAGCGGCCGCCCGCGCTCATCCAGAACCCGACGCGCCACCAGCCCCTGCCGCCGGTACCGCGACAGCGTCTTCGCGCTGATCGACCACCGCTCCAGCACCTCCTCGGCCGTCGGCCCCGGCGACTCCTCCCGCCGCAGCTCCGCGGCCGCGCACAGCCGCTCCGCCACCGCCGACAGATCGCTCAACAGCGCCGCCCCCACGAGCTGCCGCGGCTCCTCCACCTCCGGCCGCTCCCCCGTGATGAACGCCGCGACGAAGTCCTCCGGGTACAGCCCCTCGGCCTCCACCACCCCCGCCAGCTCCTCCACCCGCCCCACCCGCCGCACAAGCTCATCGCGCGGCCCCTCGAGCACCCGCCCGAGCAGCTCCGAAACAGCCGGAATCCTCACCTGCGACAGCGGCGGCACCCGCAACCGTAAGCCCGGCGCCGCCCCGCCGCTCCGCGGCGGCCCCGCCCGCCTCTCACCCCGCCCGGATCAGGACGCGGGCGTCACCTCCGCCCGCTCATCGAACCACCGCGCCTCGAACCCCTTCGGCGCCAGCCCCTCCTCCCCCGCCAGCCGCAAGAACAGCTCCGCCCCCGCACGCTCCCGCGGGCCCACCGTGAACCGCAGCAGGCGCCCCAGGTACTCCCGCGCCAGGTCGTTCGGCCAGCCCTTCGTCTCCGCGTTCTGCTCCACCACCCAGTCCAGCCGCGCCCGGTTCCGCCGCACCTGCCGGTCCAGCAGCGCCGCCGCCAGCGCCACCCGCCGCCGGCCCTCCGCCGTCTCCAGCTCCGACGTCCGGCACATCCAGCAGGCGTACATGAACGGCAGATCCGTCATCTGCTTCCACGCCTGTCCGAGGTCGAGCTGGTGCGGATACCGCACCGCCGGCGGCGAGTCGTGCACCACCTTGTCCCCGATCAGCAGCACCGTCTCCGGCCACCCCTCCTCGCCCACCCCGGCCCCCGCGCGCTCCCGCGCGTCGAAATCCACCACCTCCGGCCGCACCCCGTGCAGCCGCGCCAGCAGCAGCCGGCACAGCGCCACGCTCGTGTGGCTGTCCGTGTCCGCGTGCACCCGGCGGACCTCCGCCAGCGGCGCCGCGCTGAACAGCCGCACCGTCAGCGTCGGCCCGTCGCACCCGATCATCCCGCACGGCACCAGCGTCAGCTCCCCCCCCGCCCGGGCCACGTCCACGAAGCTCACCAGCCCCACGTCCACCTCCCCCCGCCGCAGCATCTCCGCGATCCGCGACGGCACCGCCCGCACCATCGCCACCTCCGGCGCGGCCTCCAGCCCCTCGATCATCGGAGTGGTGTTCAGATAGGAAACGACGCCGAGACGCAGGGC
>CAYMFP010000264.1:0-4548 GCA_964389385.1 uncultured Phycisphaeraceae bacterium
GTAGGGTAGGGTGGGGCGTTCTCGCGCCGTTCGTGCGGCGCGGGTGCTATCCTCTCCGCCCCCCGGCGGGGCGCCGGCGGGCCAGGAGACAAGGGATGGAAACGACCCTCATCATCCTCAAGCCCGACGCGGTGCAGCGCGGGCTCATGGGACGCATCATCGCCCGCTTCGAGGACAAGGGGCTGCAGATCGTCGGCGCGAAGCTGATGACGATCCCGCGGTCGCTGGCCGAGAAGCACTACGAGGCCCACCGGGAGCGTCCGTTCTACGCCGGGCTGGTGCAGTTCATGACGAGTTCGCCCGTGCTGGTGCTGGCCGTCCGCGGGGTCGGGGCGATCACGATCGCCCGGAACCTGATGGGGGCGACGTTCGGCAGCAAGGCCGCGCCGGGGACGATCCGGGGCGACTTCGGCGTCTCGAACAGCTTCAACCTGATCCACGGCTCGGACAGCCCGGAGGCGGCGGAGCGGGAGCTGGGGTTGTTCTTCGCCGAGGGCGAGGTGCTGGAGTACACGCGCCCCGGCGACGCCTGGGTGTACGACATGAGCGGCGGCAAGCCGGAGTGAGGCGAGCCCCCGCGGAGCGTTCCGCGGGCCGTGCCGAACTCGAAGAACGACAGGAGCCCGGGGCGACCCGGGCTCCTTCGCTTTCTGGACCTTTGCCCGTCGCGGCGGACTCAGCGGGTGTCCGGCCCGAACGCGTCGGCCTGGGCGGAGGCGACCGGCTGATCCTCCGCGTCGTCGTCGCCCTGGATGTAGGTGCGGCCCTTGTAGAAGCGGCTGTACACGACGTACACGACCGCCACGGCCAGCATCACGCCCGTGAAGAACCAGTAGTAGCTCGACCCGTCGAGCCGGCTGCCGGCCGCCTGGATCACCTCGCCCGTTGCGGAGTCGATCTTTTCCGGGATCTCGATGAACCCGTTGACCGCGGCCGTGAACAGGTTGCCGACCGACACGCCCGCCAGATAGACGCCCATGATGAAGGACTTCATCTTCTTGGGCGCCTGGGTGTAGGCGAACTCGAGGCTGACGATCGACACCATGATCTCGGCCGAGGTGATGATGACGTAGGCGAGGAGCTGCCAGGAGATGCTCGGCGTTTCGCCGGAATCGATCCGCATCTGCACCCAGGCCGTCAGCGCGAAGGCGAGGACGGTGACGAAGAGCCCGATGCCGATCTTCCGCAGCGGCGTGGGCGTGAAGAACTTGCCCATCAGCGGGTAGATGGCGTACGTGAAGATCGGGATCAGGATCAGGATCAGGAACGGGTTCGCCGCCTGGATCTGGCTCGGGAGCAGCTCGACGCCGAAGATCGTGCGGTCCATCTGCATCGCCTGGAGGACCCAGGCGGAGCCCGTCTGGTCGAACAGCGCCCAGAAGCCGGGGATGAAGATCAGGAAGAGCGGCGCCAGATTCAGGATGGCCCGGAGGCCGTCCTTGCTGAACGTCTCCTTCAGGAACTCCTTCCCGCCGGGCGGGACGTGCACGAACTGGTTCCGCCCGAGCCAGAAGACGAACGTCGCCACCGCCATCAGCACGCCGGGCAGCCCGAACGCGGCCCAGGGGCCGTGCTCCTCGAGCAGCCACGGGGTGAGGATGGTGCTCGTCGCGGCGCCGAGGTTGATCGAGAAGTAGAACCAGTTGAACACCTGCGTGAGCAGCCGGCGGTTGCTCCTGCCGAACTGGTCGCCCACGTGCGCCGAGACGCACGGCTTGATCCCGCCCGACCCGACCGCGATGAAGATCAGCCCCAGATAGAGGAACGGGCGCATGCCCCAGCCCGTCCCGCCGCGTTCGGCCAGGAACGGCCCGAGGTCCATCAGGGCCAAGCACCCGTGCCCGACGCAGTACATCAGGCTGATGAGCAGGATGGTCTTGTACTTGCCCCAGAAGACGTCCGCGAGCAGGGCGCCCAGCAGCGGGAAGAAGTACGCGGAGGCGGTGAACAGGTGGTAGATCGTCTTCGCCCGCTCGTCCGTCATCGGGTCGAGATCGCCCTGGGCGTTCAGGAGGTACTGCGTCATGAAGACGACGAGGATCGCCTTCATCCCGTAGAACGAGAAACGCTCGGCGAGTTCGTTCCCGATGATGTAGGGCACGCCCGGGGGCATGTTCGTCCGGTCGGGGTCCGGGGTCGTGCGGTAGCGCTTGCCGTAAAAGGACAGGTCCATGCGCGGTTTCCGGGGGGCGGGGCGGAGTGGGAGGTGGGGTGGCGGCCGGCGGACGGGCCCGAAGGGGAGCGCGGGCGCCGGCGTGGTCCGAACGAACGCCAAGGGTAGGTGAGGGCGCGCTTTTGCACAAGCGGGGCGACGGCGCACCGGGCTCGGCGTCCCGGGCACGTGTCGAAGACGCCGGTAAACTGGCGGCCCATGCCAGATCAGGGGTCCGCACCGAGCAATGAATTCACCTCCCCCGGCCTGCGCCGCGGCGCGGCGCACGACTTCGACCGTCGCGACACGCCGCCCGAGACCGAGGGCGGTTCGGTCGCCGGCGGGCCGAAGCGGGGTGGGGCGGAGCGGAACGGGGCGGGGAGGGCTGGCCGCGGGGGGGTGGGTGCGGTCCTCCTGGACGGCATCGAGTGGCTGGGCAACAAGCTCCCCGACCCGGCGGTGCTCTTCCTGATCATGGCGTTGCTCGTCCTCGGGCTGAGCGGGGTCGTCGCGCCGCGCCTGCCCGAGGGCTTCCGGATCGAGTGGAACCGCGATCTGACCGACCGGCCGGACGAGCGGACGCCGGCCTTCGTCCATGAGGAGACGGGGGAGGCGTGGCGGTTCGTCGCGGCGGAGGGGGCGGACGGGTCGCTGGAGGCCCACCTGGTCGTGGGGGAGGGTGACGCGGCTCGCCCGTACACGGACGAGGCAGGCCGCCCGGTCGACTTCCGCGGGCGGGGGTGGGTGGTGTTCGAGAAGCGTCCGGTGGAGGTGGCGGATCCGGAGACGGGGAAGACCAAGTTGGAATTGGTTCCGACCGGGCGGGTGGAGGTCGCCCGGAGCCTCGTCACGAGCGAGGGGCTCTACTGGGCGCTCGCCTCGATGGTCGAGAACTTCATGAACTTCGCCCCGCTCGGGGTGGTGCTCGTCGGGATCCTCGGGATCGGGGTCGCGGAGCGGACGGGGCTGATCGCGGCGCTGCTCAGGGCGTTCATGCTCGTCGTCCCGCGCAGGCTGCTGACGCCGACGATGGTCTTCCTCGGGATCATGAGCAGCATCGGTTCGGACGCGGGGTACATCGTCCTCCCGCCGCTGGCGGCGCTGATCTATCTGGCGGCCGGGCGGAGCCCGCTGGCGGGCATCGCGGCCGTGTTCGCGGGCGTCGCGGCCGGCTTCAACGCGAACCTGCTCATCACGACGCTCGAGCCGATCATGGCGAACCTCACGACGCAGGGCGCTCAGGTCATCGACCCGGGCCGCACGGTGGTCGCCACCGCCTCCTGGTGGTTCATGATCGCAAGCACGTTCGTCATCACGGGGGCCGGGTGGTTCACCACGGCCGTCTTCGTCGAGCGGCGTCTGTCACGCAACGCGCCGGAGGACGGCGGTCCGGACCCGGCGCGGACGGAGCCTCCGGGTCCGAACCCCTGGACGCCGAAGGTGGTGGGGGCGTGGGTCGTTACGCTGGTCGGGATCGCCGCGGGGGTCGGGATGCTCGTCGCCGGACTCCGGGCGCCGCGGGGGGAGGATCCGAGCGTGCTCGGGTTGGCCGGACTGGCGCTGGCGATGCTCTCCGGCGTCGGGGGGATCTCCTATTCCACCTACCTCGTCGCGGCCCGGGGCCTGAACGCCCGCGAGGCGACGGGGACACTCTGGGCGATGGCGGCCCTCACGGGGATCCCCGGGCTCGTCGCGGCTCTGGTTCTTCTTCCCGACATCGCTCCGGCGATCGAGGAGACGCCGTTGTACGGCTCGGAAGGGATCACGCAGCGCTGGGTCGCGGCCGTCGTGCCCATCATCTTCCTGACGTTCATCGTCCCGGGTGTGATCTACGGCGCCGTCGTGGGCACGCTGCGGAACACCAAGGACGCGGCGAAGCTCATGGTCGACTCCATCGCGGGCGTGGCGCCGATCATCGTCCTGGCGTTCTTCGCGGGGCAGTTCGTCGCGTATTTCGGCGAGAGCAACGTCGGGCGGATGCTCGCCTACGCCGGTGGCGAGTGGCTGTTCGAGCAGGACATGAAACCGTGGCTGCTCGTCCTCGCGTTCATCGGCGTGACGATGGTCTTCAACCTGTTCGTCGGGAGCATGTCGGCCAAGTACGCGCTCTTCGCGCCGATCTTCGTGCCGATGTTCATGCTCATCGGCATCCGGCCGGAACTGACCATGGTCGCCTACCGCATCGGGGACAGCGTGACCAACGTCATCACGCCCCTGAACGCGTACCTCGTCATCATCCTTGTTTTCATGCAGAGGCACGCGCCGCGGGCGGGCATGGGCACCCTCATCAGCATGATGCTCCCGTACTCGATCGTCTTCGCGATCGCCTGGAGCGCCCTGCTCATGGGCTGGATGGCCCTGGACCTCGAACTCGGCGTCGGCGACCCGCGCACCGT
>CAYMFP010000265.1:0-4521 GCA_964389385.1 uncultured Phycisphaeraceae bacterium
CGCAGATCCCCCTCCCGCGCCCGCCTCTGGATCGTCCTCCTCATCACCGCCCTCAGCAGCATCGGCACCGGCATCGTCACCAGCGGGCTCTACTTCCTCTCCGACTTCGACCGCGCCGCCAACTACACCCTCGGCGTCCTCCTCGGCGTCGTCTACATCGTCGGCGCCGTCGCGATCGGCCCGCTCGTCGCCCTCGCCGTCCGCCGCTTCGCCTGGCTCAGCACCCGGGCCGCCCTCATGGGCGTCCTCACCGCGCTCGCCGCCTGCTGCGCCGCCCCCTGGATCGCCAGCGGCGTCGGGCCCGTCGATCTCTTCCTCCGCGGCGCCTCCGCCGGCGTCCCCCCCTGGAGCATGTGGTTCCTCGCCGCCACCTACGGCGCCCTCTCCGGAGCCCTCTGGCCCGTCGTCGAGAGCTTCCTCTCCGGCGGTCGCCGAGCCACCGAACTCCGCCACGCCACCGGCCTCTTCAACCTCACCTGGTCCGCGGCCGTCCTCGCCGGCTACTGGATCATGCAGGCCTACGTCGAACTCCGCCCCGTCGCCGTCATCGTCATCGTCGGCGTCACCCACCTCCTCTGCGTCGCCCTCGCCCTCGCCCTCCCCCGCGAGCCCGGACGCCACGAGGCCCACGCGACCCACGAGCCCCACCCGCCCGTCTACGCCGCCCTCCTCGAGGTCTGCCGCCGGCTCCTCCCCCTCAGCTACCTCATCTCCTGCGCGCTGATTCCGTTCCTCCCCACCGCCTTCGAACGCATGGGCATCGGCGAGGCCGCCGGCGTGCGCGTGACCAGCCTCTGGGTCGCCGCCCGCGTCGTGGTCTTCCTCGCCCTCATGGCCTGGCACGGGTGGCACGGGCGCTGGTGGCTCCCCCTCGGCGGGCTCGCCGCCCTCGTCGCCGGCTTCGGGCTCGCCGTCTTCGGGCCCGTCGTCCACGGCGGGGGCGGACCCGGGCTCCCCCTCATGGCCGCCGGGCTCACCCTCTTCGGGATCGGCATGGCCTCCATCTACACGTGCGCGCTGTACTACGCGATGGAGGTCGGCGACGCCGCCGTCGAGGCCGGCGGCACCCACGAGGCCCTGATCGGCGTCGGCTACACCGCCGGGCCGCTCATCGGGCTGCTCATCACCCTCGGCGTCGGGACCGACGACGGGTGGACCCTGCACGCCTGGCTGCTCGGCACGGTCGCCGCCCTCTCCGTCGGCGTCGCCTGGAACGCCGTCGTCCGGGCCCTGCGGTCCGTCAGGCCCGAGAACCTCGCGGAGCGTGCGGCCTAGCCGGATCCGGTGGTGCCGCTCCGCGACGCATCCGCACGAAACCGGGGCGCGAAGCGAAACCCGGACCGGATGAAGTCGTACGACCCGGGGAGCGTTGGTCGTCCAGGAAGACCCGAACGGTGTTCCGGGTTCCACTCCCGGGACCGGGCCGATATCTTGGAGCCCTCGGAGGGGACGGATCCCTGGCTGCTTCCGACGGCGGCGCGAGCCGAGTTGTACCCGAGACGCGGGGTGTCCGCGTGCCCGGTGAGAACGGAGTTGACATGCAAGAAGCTTTCCGCGGGTCGTCGGGTCTCCTTCGGGTCTCGGCGGGGATCCACGGCCGGGCGGGCGGGGTGAGGCGGGCCGTCGCCTCCCTGACGCTGGCGGCCGGCCTCATCGCCCCGGCGTGGAGCGCTCCCGTCGCCGCGACGGGAGCGGACCCGGTGACCGCCTGGACCGAGCAGGTCTGGGAAGCTTCGGCCGACGGGGGCGAGGACGACCTCCTCGCGCTGCTCGCGCAGGTCCCCGAGAGCGCCAACGAGCGCCTGCGCCTGCACGCCGAGGGGCTGCGCAAGAACCTGGAGGCCCGCGAGTCCGCCCGGGCCGAGCAGATCGCCGAGCACCGCAAGGAACTCGCCGAGCACCTGGAGGCGGCCGAGGCCGAGGGCAAGGGGTTCCTCGAGCGCGGGGTCTCGCTGAGCAAGGCGCTGCTGGCGGCGGTCGAGATCGAGCTGGTGACGCCGGACAAGGCGGCGTTCCTGGCCGAGGACCGGATCGTCGAGCTGCGCCAGAAGGCCGAGGCGGTCGCCCGCGAGGCCGAGCGGCGGGGCGAGTGGCTGCTGGCGAGCGAGATCTTCTTCCGGCTCGAGGGCCTCTTCGAGGGCCAGAAGCTGTTCGAGGAGGACGTGCGCCGTCTGGCCGAGCGGCTCACGATGGTGCAGATGTACGCGCCCGAGCGGTTCTGGGAGCTGCGGAACGCGCGGCGGCTCGCGGAGGGCGAGGACCCGCTGCCCCCGTACAACCCGTACGGGGACGGGTACCGCGAGAAGCTGGCGGGGATCGACGCGAACATGGTGAACGCGGCCGTGCGGCGCGCGGCGAGCGAGCAGGTCGAGCACGTCTCGATGCGGGACATGCTCGTCGGCGGGCTGACGAGCGTCGAGACGTTCGCGACGACGACGGACCTGGCCCGGACCTTCTCCGGGCTGGGCGACGCGGCGCAGCGGGCGCGGTTCCTCGGCACCGTCCGCGAGCTGCGCGACGCCCTGGCGAGCAAGGACCGCGAGCCGGACGCGTTCGACCTGCGTTCGACGCTCCAGCGGCTGATGTCGGCGAACACGCTGACGATCGGCGTGCCGCAGGAGGCGCTGCTGCACGAGTTCGGCAACGGCGCGATGCGGGCGCTGGACGACTACTCGGGCATCATCTGGCCGCACGACATCGCCCGCTTCCAGCGGTCGATGCAGGGCGCGTTCACGGGCATCGGCGTCCACATCCAGATGGACGAGCAGATGAACGTGAAGGTGGTGACGCCGCTGGACGGCTCGCCGGCGCTGCGGGCGGGGATGCGGGCGAACGACATCATCACCAAGGTGAACGGGCGGTCGATCGTGGGCTTCACGGTGGACCAGGCCGTGGACGTCATCACCGGCCCGGCCGGCTCGCCGGTCACGCTGACGGTCGAGCGGACGAACGAGAACGGCGAGAAGCGCGAGCTGGACGTGCGGGTCGTCCGCGACAAGATCGACCTGCCGAGCGTGGCGGGCTGGCGCAAGACCGGGCCGGGCGAGTGGGAGTGGGACTGGTTCGTCGACGACGAGGCTCGGATCGGGTACCTCCGCCTGACGGGGTTCACGCAGACGTCGACGGCGGACTTCGACCGGGCGATCGCGGAGATGCGCGCCCGCGGGCTCGAGGGCCTGGTGCTGGACCTGCGGTTCAACCCCGGCGGGCTGCTCGACCAGGCGGTGAGCCTGGCCTCGCGGTTCGTCGACCGCGGGCTGATCGTGAAGACCGAGGACTCGGCCGGCATCGTCCGCAGCCGGTTCGACGCCGAGCGCGTCCCCTCGGGCAGGCGCGTCAACGACCTGCCGGTGGTCGTGCTGATCAACGAGGGCTCGGCCTCGGCCTCGGAGATCCTCTCGGGCGCGATCCAGGCGCACGCGGAGGAGGGCGGCATCAACGCCCGCATCGTCGGGCAGAACAGCTTCGGCAAGGGCAGCGTGCAGGACGTGCACCCGCTCAACGCCATGGCCGCCATGAAGCTGACGACGCAGTACTACAAGCTGCGGACCGGGGCGCAGATCCACAAGCTGCCCGGGGCGTCGAGCTGGGGCATCCGCCCGGACCTCGAGGTCGAGATGCTCCCGAAGCAGACGACCGACGCGCTGGTGATGCGCCGCGAGGCGGACCTCATGCCGCTGGACGAGCAGGGCCGCGTGATCCAGAACCCCGACCGCCCCGACCCCTCGCAGCTCCTCGAGGAGGGGCTGGACCTGCAGCTCCAGGCGGGGCTCGTGCTCCTGCTCGCGCAGAACGGCGACGGGACGAAGCCGGTGGCGCAGAAGCACTGAGCGGCGTCGGACGAGACGGACACCCACGGAGGCCCGGGCGAACGCCCGGGCCTCTTGCTTTGCCGCCGGGCGTCCGCCGGGGGGCCGCCTACACCAGCATGCTTCCCAGCGCGACCGTGCAGATCAGCGCGGCGATCGCCGCGACGAGGACGGCCACGGGGTCGCGGAGCAGCAGGCCGACGCAGAGGAGGATGAAGGCGGCGAAGAGGAACCCCGGGGCCGTGATCCCGGCGATCGCCGCCGCGCCGGCCGCGATCCCCACCAGCGACCGCCAACGCTTCGCCCGGCCCTCGGACTCCTCGGGCCTTGCGACGGTTGTGCTCTCGAAGCCGATGCGATCGGAGCGGCCGCACTCCGGGCAGCGCACGGCGGCGTCGCTCACCACGAGCCCGCGGAGGTCGTACCCGCACCCGGGGCATCGCGGGGCCTGCGGCTCGGGACGGACGGGGATGAGCACGTGGTCGGGCAGGCGATCGGTCGTGTGCGTCGCGCCGGCCTCGACGAGGTAGCCGCGATCGCGGAGGCACCCCTCGGCCAGGTCCGGCGACGGCGCCTGGACGGGGATGCCGCGGAACCCGGGCTCCCCGGGGAGGCGTGCTCGGACCAGAAAGCACGGAGGACGCGGCGGCACGGCGCGCCATCCTACCGGGGCGAGGGGGTCGGCGGCGGGGTGAGAGGCGGGCAGGGCGGG
>CAYMFP010000266.1:0-4502 GCA_964389385.1 uncultured Phycisphaeraceae bacterium
CGCCGAGGAAGCCGAGCAGGTCGTTGACGTCGACGGAGCCGCTGCCGTCGAAGTCCGAGCCCTGGCCCTGGGTGCGGAAGGCGCCCAAGAACCCGAGCAGGTCGTTCACGTCGGCCGCGCCGCTGCCGTCGAAGTCGGCCGCGCAGGGCTCGGACTCGACCCAGTTGATCGTCAGGTCGTCGATCATCACGCGGGGGAGCGAGTACTCCTGCCCGTATGTCGCGTAGAAGTGGACCTGGTCGAACTCCACGCCGCTCACGGACATCTCGGCGACGGCCGGGTTGTCGCGTCCGCCGAGGTCGCTGATCGTGAGGCTGTCGCCGCCGACGACGGCCCCGTCCCGCAGCACGTCGAGGCGGAAGACGATCCCGCCCCACGGGCCGTTCTCGTAGTACACCATGTCGAACGAGATGTGGTCGGCGAGCCCGTCGAGATCCATCGTCACCGACGAGAGGCGTCCGATGCTGAGGTTGTCTCCCGGGACGTACGACCCTCCCCAGGTCAGCGCATGGATCGGGCTGCCCCAGGCGGGATAGTCGTTGTACAGGAAAGTGGCCCTCTCGACGAGCGTCTGGTCGCCGTCCTCCGGCTCGAAGGTGCTCCCGTCCGGGAAAACACCGGAAACCCGGTTCACGTCGCGGTACGTGATCCCCTGGTGGGTGAAGGGATCGCCGTGGAAGGCTTCGGCCAGGTCCTCGAAGTCGATCACGACGGTCTGCGCGGTCGCCGCGGAGGCGGCCAGCATCGAGGCGCAGGTGAGCAAGCACGCGGTCTTCATGGGATCTCCTCTTGACGTGCGGAACAGATCAGGAACGGATCAGGACGCGGCGCCCGCGTCCGAAGACGAGGGGACGGGGTGGCGCAGCAGGACGGACGACGGGACCGGCGGGTACGGGATCCGCACCCGGTGCAGCTCGAACTCCTCCTGCGGGAACCCCATCCGGTCGAACACGTGCGCGAGCAGCTCGGCGTACCGGGGCGCCTCCGGCACCCCGGGCACGCGCGGCCCCGCGGGCAGGCTCTGGATCGACGCCGTCACGGGGAGCAGGTCCGTCTCGTCGGTCGTCGACTGGTCGCTGAGTTCTCCGAACACGCACAGCCGACGCTCCACGCCCGGGAAGAGCGAGCGGTGCACGAACTGGTCCATCACGAGCAGCTCGGTCGGCGTCCGCACGGCCGTGCCGAAGAACGCGCGCCGGTTCTCCCGGTCCGTGCGCGTCGGCGACAGCTCGCGCATCACCTCCCCGGTGACCACCTGCTCCTCGCCGAGCTGCCCCACCGGTCCGGGCGCGATGCGGTCGTACAGCTCGGTCCCGCGCGCCGTCCGCTCGATCCCGGCGCCGCAGGCCGTGAACCGCCCGAGCAGCGGCACGCCCCCCGCCCGGGCCGCGGCCTCCGGGTCCAGCGGCTCGCGGCGCGGGGCGGTCGCCAGCCCCTCGTCGCGCACGACCGAGTGGTTCAGCGTCCACCGCACCCCCGGGCGCATCCGCTGCAGCCCGTAGAGCCCGCGCACCTGCGCACAGTCGAACCACCCCTCCCGCGACGGCGAGGGCGCCAGCACGATCGTCGCCAGGAACAGACGCGACCGCACGCCCCAGATGAACGCGTTGCCCTGGAACGCCTGCCGACGCACCTCGGCCTCGAAGTCCGGGTCCCCCTCGCTCGCGCACCCCTCGGCCAGCAGGTCCAGCCCCTCGCGCCCCCCCGCGTGCCGCGCGGAGAGCTGCTCGCACGCCCTGCCCGCGGCCTCGATCGCCTCCACCACCTCCGGCTCCGCCCCCGCCGAGCGGGCCGCCGCGACGAACGTCCGCAGCCCCCCCGGCGTCGGGAGCAGGCGCGCCGCACGGAACGGGTCCGGGCAGTGCGCGAACCGCCGCACCTGCCACGCCAGCTTCCGATGGATCCCCAGCCGCTCGCACAGCGCCGCCAGCTCGGCCGTCGAACCACCCACCTCCTCCAGAACCCGCCCCGTCTGGCGCTGGAGTTCCGGGATGACCCGGAGCACGTCGGCCTGGAACTCTTCCGGAGGGGCGGTCGGCACGGGCGCAAGGTACGGGGAGGCCGATCCCGTTTCAAGACAAGTTTCCGAAACACCTTGACCAGCTCGGCCGCCACTGCCGGAACAGGTGGATGGCCTCGCAGTTGCGCGGCATGCCATCCCCCCCGCGATCCGCCCGGGCGTCGCCGAAACTCCCCCGCCCCGTCCTGCGTAGGCCTTCCTCGCCCCACCCCTTCACCCCTCAGCTCCGCCTCTCAACCCGCCCGCCCCGGCCCACCGCCGCCCTATACCTCCGCCCCGCTCGCCGAGGAACCGCCGTTGTCGTTCAAGCTCATCCTCATCCGCACGTCCTCCGGCGATTCGCCGACCGTCCACTACGACCGCGAGCGGAAGGACGAGGAGGACGCCGGCTCGCCGCTGCCGATCGGGATCCAGCTCCAGAACCAGACGAGCCGCCGCGTCCGCGAGCTGGACCCCGCGTACGACATGCTCCCCGGGCACGGGGGGATCCGGCTCGCCCCGCGGGAGGAGTCGCCCCGGGCGCTCGTGGATATCCACGAAGACCGGGTGATCCTCCGCCTCACGGGGCGGTACGCGGCGATCGATCCCGAGGCCGCGTTCGCCTCGCTCTGGCGCCTGCTCGACGCGTTCCCGGAGAACAACGGGTTCGCCGTCGTCGACCCGCAGCACCCCGAGGGGCCCCGGATCATCAACCGCCACGCCGACGAGGCCGAGGTCCGCGAGCGCTTCGCCCGCTGGCTCGAGACCCACGAGGCGGTCGAGCCGCCGGCCGGCGAGAAACCGGCCGCGGGGCGGCGGTGGTGGAGCAAACTGCTCGGGTCGCGGTGAGGGAGGCGGTGGGGGGGTGAAGGGATGAGGGCGGGCGGTGCGCGGGCGTCGGCGCGCGGAGGGCTCCCGGGAGCCCCCGTAGACTGCGGCCCCAGGAGGCATGATGCCCACGCCCGCAGCCGCCGTTCTCCTCACCGCCCTCGCCACGGCCGGGAGCGGCGTCTCCGCCGGCGCCCCCGGAGAGGCGATGTCCGGACCGATCCCGGTCGAACTTGTCCGCGACGAGAGCGGATGGCGGCTGCTGCGCGGGGGAGAGCCGTATTTCGTGCGCGGCGCCGGCGGTCGGGCGTCCTACCTGCACCGCCTCGCGGAGGCCGGTGGCAACTCCTTCCGCACGTGGGGTGTCGCGGACGTCGCCGAGACGCGGCGGATGCTCGACCGGGCCCACGAACTGGGCATGAGCGTGCTGGTCGGGCTGAGCCTCCCGAAGTGGCGGCACTTCGACTACGGGGACGACGCCGCGGTCGCGGGGCTGCTGGACGCGCAGCTCCGCAACGTCGAGGCGCTCAAGGACCACCCGGCCGTGCTCGCCTGGGGCGTGGGGAACGAGGTGATGCTGGCGGAGGCGGACGGCCCGGAGGGGGCCGAGCGCTGCGCACGGTTCTTCACGCTGCTCAACGGCTTCGCGGAGCGGGTGAAGGCGGCCGACCCGCACCACCCGGTGGCGACGGTGATCGCCGGGGCGAACGGGAACGAGATCGCGGCTTTGAACGAGCACGCGCCGGGGATCGACCTCGTCGGCGTGAACGCGTACGGGGGGAGCACCTCGCTGAGCGACGAGCTGCGCGGGCACGGGCTCGACCGGCCGTTCATGCTCACGGAGTTCGGCAGCGAGGGGTTCTGGGTGGCCGAGCAGACGGAGTGGGGGGCGCCGATCGAGCCGCTGAGCGGGGACAAGGCCGAGACGTTCCGGCGCTCCTACCTCGACACCGTGATGAGCAACCCCGGGTGGTGCCTGGGGAGCTACGCGTTCCTGTGGGGGCACAAGAACGAGCGCACGGCGACCTGGTTCAGCATGATCCTGGAGACGGGCGAGAAGACCGAGCCGGTCGACGTGATGACCGAGCTGTGGACGGGGTGCGCGCCGGAGAACCGCTGCCCGCGGCTGCGGCGGATCGTCTCCCCGGCCGACCGGGCGCGGGTGGCGCCGGGGTCGCGGCACGAGGTCCGCATCTCGGCCGGGGATCCGGACCACGACCCGCTGACCTACCGCGTGGAGGTCGAGCGCCTGGCGAGCGAGCTGGGCTTCGGGGGCTCGTACGAGCCGCGTCCGGAGCGGATGGACGTCGAGATCACGCCGGTGGACGCGGACGGCCGATGCACGTTCGTCGCGCCGACGGAGCCGGGCGGGTACCGCCTCTTCGTCTACGTGTTCGACGGGCGGAACGGAGCGGCGACCGGGAACTTCCCGTTCTGGGTCGAGGCGAGCGAGGGCGCGGCAGAGACCGCGGCGAGGGAGCGATGACGCCACCGGAACTCACGGCCGAGGTGCGGGCGCTGACGCCCGTGGACGAGCGGGGCGTGGACGTGCTGCTGCGCGGGTGCTTCCCGAGCCGGGCCGAGGCGCGGCTGGTGCAGGCGCTGCGCTTCAGCGCCCGCCCGCTGGTGGAGCTGGTCGCCGAGGCGAGGGACGCGGGGGACGGAGCGGACGGGG
>CAYMFP010000267.1:0-4472 GCA_964389385.1 uncultured Phycisphaeraceae bacterium
GGGGGGGGCCGCGGTGGTGTGCTCCCCCGGGGGGGGGGTGAGCACGCTTAACGTGTGGGGTGGGGGGGGGGGGCGGCGCGGGGGGGGGGGGGGGGAGAGGGGGGAGGCGGAGTCCGCGGCGGAGGTCCTGCGGCCGTTCGACCCGGCGTCGCGGGGGGGGATCCCGGGGGAGGGCGGGGCGATCCTGATCGCCGAGGAGCTGGAGCACGCGCGGGGGCGCGGGGCGCGGATCTACGCCGAGGCGGTGGGGTTCGGGGCGGGGCAGTCGCCGCCGCCGCTCTTCCCGGGCGTGCTCGACGGGGAGGGGCGGGTGGAGGCGGACGAGGGGCTGATCGCGGCCGTGGAGGCGGCGCTGGCGGACGCCGGGATCGGCCCGGACGGGGTGGACGCGATCGTGCCGACGGGGCTCGGGGTGCCGCGTCTGGACGCGGCGGAGCACGGGGCGCTGGAGCGTGTTTTTGGGAAGCGTTTGGGGGGGATACCCCTTATTTTGACAGCGCCCGGGGTCGGCAATTGCATGGCGGGGCACGGGGCGTTGGCGGCCGCGGCGGGTGCGCTATGTTTAGCGCACGGGTCCGTCCCGCCCTCTGGGATTTCGAACGGCGCTACATCCGCTACAGCGCGGAGCCCGGAGAACCCGATCGAGCATGTGTTGGTATGCACCTCCGCACTTGGGGGTCAGAACGGGGCCGTGGTGCTCCGGCGTTGGGCCGGGGACTGACCCCGGGCTAGACGATCTTCGAGAGCGGCTTGAGCCGGAGCAGCGGCGTGAGCGACTACGGAAAGCGGAACTTCACTCCTCGGGCCGACTATGAGCAGCGCGGCGGGCCTCGCAGCACGGGCGGCGGGCCGCGGCGGGGCGTGCCCCTGAACGAGCTCGATCCGGCGTTGACGGAACTCTCGCGCCGGGTGATCGGGTGCGCGATCGAGGTCCACAAGGAACTCGGCCCGGGGTACCCGGCGAGCGTGTACAAGAACGCGTTCAGCCTGGAGATGGGCGACGAGGAGATCGCGCACGAGCGGGACCGCGTCTTCAACGTCTACTACGGCGAGGAGGACCCGGAGAACCTGGTCGGCGAGATCGCGACGGACTTCTTCATCGGCGAGCGGTTCCTGGTGCGCGTGCTGGCCGAGAGCAAGGAGATCGGCGGGCAGGAGCGCAGCGAGCTTCGCGCGCAGCTCCGCGCGGCCGACCTCGAACTCGGCCTGATCATCAACTTCGGCGAGCGCCGCCTGAAGGACGGCCTGGTCCGCGTGCTCAACCCCGACAAGCTGAACCGCGGCGAGGACGGGGACGACGAGGGCGAGTACGAGGAGGAGTGAGCGGCTCGCCGATCCGGATGGCAGATCGCAAAGGGGCAGATGGCAGAGGGTTACGGGATGGGCAGGCTCGGCAAGTCGGACCTGCTGGGGCGTGCGGAGCGGTTCTGCCATCGTGTTCTGGACGTCGCCGAAGAACTCGAGCGGCAGCGCCGGTACCCCCGGATCCTGGACCAGATCGTCGGGAGCGGGACCTCGGTGGGGGCGAACCTGTTCGAGGCGGACGAGGCGGTCAGCCGCGCCGAGTTCCGGAAGTTCGTCGGGATCGCGCAGCGCGAGCTGAGCGAGACCCGCTTCTGGCTCCGGCTGATCGCGCAGCGGGAGTGGATCCCGGCGGACCGGCTGGCCTCGCTGCTGGGCGAGTGCGACGAGCTGCGGCGGGTTCTGGGGACGATCCTGCACCGGACGCGGCCCGGAGACGGTCCCGCCCGCTGATCCGCTCATCTGCCATCTGCATCTTTGCCATCTGCGATCTGCGGCCTCTCTAGGATGCGTGCTATGCCGTCAGCCAACCGTTCGGGCCGCGTCGTGATCACGGGAATGGGGTGGGTGACCCCGCTGGGGAGCGATATTGAAAGCGTGTGGGGCCGGCTCCTCAAGGGGTGCTCGGCCGTGGGGCGGGTCACCCGGTTCGAGGCGGAGACGTTCGCGACGAACTTCGCGGCCGAGGTGAAGGACTTCGCCCTCGCCGACTTCCTGGGCGACCGGGCGGAGGAGTTCGCCTCCTGCGGGATCAACACGCAGTTCGCCCTCGCGGCGGCGTCGCAGGCGTGGGCGCAGGCGGGGCTGGGGGACCGCACCGGCTCGCTGAGCGCGCCCGGCGTGAACCTGCGGCGGATGGGGATCTACCTGGGCAGCGGGGAGGGGGCGCTCGACTACCCGAACTTCGTCGCGAGCAACCTCGCCGGGTGGGACGCGGACGCGAGGCGGGTGGACTCCGTCGCGTGGGCCCGCGCGGCGCTGGAGCGGATGAGCGCGCTGCGCGAGATCGAGCAGGAGCCGCACGTGACGATCAGCCGGCTCGGGCAGGCGTTCGGGTGCCGGGGCCCGGCGTTCAACTGCATGACGGCGTGCGCGGCGAGCACGCAGGCCGTCGGCGAGGCGTTCGAGATGATCCGCCGGGGCGACGCGGACCTGATGATGGCCGGCGGCGCGCACACCATGATCCACCCGCTCGGGATGACCGGGTTCGTGCGCCTCACCGCGATGAGCAAGCGGCGCGACGACCCGGAGCACGCGAGCCGCCCGTTCGACTCCACGCGGGACGGGTTCGTGATGGGCGAGGGGGCGGGGATCGTGATCCTGGAGAGCCTGGAGAGCGCCGAGCGCCGCGGGGCGACGCCGCTGTGCGAGGTGGCCGGGTTCGGCTCCTCGGCCGACGCGTACCGGATCACGGACATCGAGCCGGACGGGCGGGGCGCCTCGTTCGCGATGCGCCGGGCGCTGCGTCAGGCCGGGATCGACCCGCGGGAGCGGGGGGCGGACGGGCGCCCGGGCGTGCAGTACATCAGCGCGCACGGGACGGGGACGCAGGAGAACGACTCGATCGAGACGAAGGCCGTGAAGGCGGTCTTCGGGGAGCTGGCGCCGGAGGTGCCGTTCAGCAGCGTGAAGAGCATGCTGGGGCACCTGATCCAGGCGGCGGGCGCGGTGGAGCTGATCACCTGCGTGAAGGCGATCGAGACGGGGATCGTGCCGCCGACGATCAACCTGAACGCGCCGGACCCGGAGTGCGACATCGACCACGTGCCGAACGCGGCGAAGGACATGCGCGACCGGGGGGGCGTGGACGTCTGCCTGAGCAACTCCTTCGGGTTCGGCGGGCAGAACGACACGATCTGCGTGAAGCGGTTCGCGGCGTGATCGAGGGCGAGGCATGCCGAGCGGGCGTGGAGCCCGGAACGCCGGCGACGGGTCCGTGGGCGGTCGATCCGACGGCCTCGACGCGAAGCTCCGCGACGTCGCCGCGTCTCCTCGCATGGACGACCTGCGGCGCCCGTCTCCACGGCGACGCCCGCGGGATCTCGCACAAGCGCGACGCGGAGTTCGGCACGCCGACGCCCGACCCGAGCCGGGGCGGGTGGAGGGAACGCGCGGGCGGCTCAGGCGCCCCGTGCAGGCTCCGGATCGGGACCGCAGGCGGATCGGCCGCGAGACGATCGCCGCTCATGCCGCGTTCGGCGGCTGGACGATCCTGGCGTTGAACGTGCGGACGAGCCACGTGCACGTGGTCGTGAAGCGGCCGGGTGTCGTCCCGGAACGCGTGACGGAGCACGGGAGCACGCGGTGGATCTTCGATCCCAATGATGTGACCGACGCCGTGCGGCACGTGCTTGATGAGCAGGGGGCGGATCTGGATTGACGGCGTCCGCGGGCCGGTCGCCGGCGCTCCGGGCTCCACGGGCAATGGACGGATCGGGCGAGGGGGGCATTGGAGCATCCATGGGCGCCATCGGAAAGACCATCCTCGGGCTCGCGGTGCTCGCGGCCGCGGGCGCGGCGACGCTGTTCGGGTACTCGTTCATCCGGGCGGACGTGGCGCAGGACATCTACCGCGCCCGGCTGGAGACGCTCAGCCGCGACTACGAGGGGCTGCGCGAGCGGTACAACGAGGCGGTGCGGCGCACGGCCGTGACGGAACTGGTCGTCGACGAGGGGCGGCTGTCCGTCCGCGTGCGGAACGCCGACGGCGTGCTGGCGGAGATCCCGACGCAGTACGACCCGGCGAAGGAGATCTTCATCGACTACGCGATCGTGGACGGGCGGCTGTGGATCCGCCGCGTCTACGACGAGGACACGCCCCCCTCGCGGGCCCTGCTCATCGACCCGGCGTTGGCGAAGATCGACTGGGACGACTCCACGGCCGACTACGGGCAGACCGTCTACCGCTCGCTCGGCGAAGGCCGTTGGGTGATCACGGTCTCGGGCGACGGGTCGCTGCGGCTCGGGCAGGCGACGGGCCCGGTCGAACTCCAGCCCCCGCCGGAGATCCGCACCTTCGAGGAACTCGACGAGGAGGTGCGTCGGGAACTCGAGGCGATCGGCCCGGCGGAGGTGCTGCGGCGGTTCCTCGAGGGGCGGTAGGAGAGAACGCGCCGACGCGGCCCCGATCGGGCACGCGTGGACGTTCCGGCGCGTTGGCGCGTTGGCGC
>CAYMFP010000268.1:0-4453 GCA_964389385.1 uncultured Phycisphaeraceae bacterium
GAAGTTTTGCCGGCCCGGCGAGGAACCTTGCCCGGTTGCGTATTGAGGCTGGGGGACTGCCTCGCCCGCGGCTTCGCGGGCGGGGAACACGGTGGCGTTGGGGGGGACGCTCTCGGGCCATGGACCCGTTCGAGAGCCAATCAGCGAGGCGGGCTCTGGCCCGCCTCGTCTGCTTTCCGGCGGTCGCCGACCGGGTCGAACCCGGAGACGGGCGTCCACCGCAGCCGCGGGTCGGCCGGATCGGGCATCGCCCGGCGCTCGGCGGGGGGGAGTTCGTGCAGGCGGGCGAGGTAGTCCGGGACCGGGGCCACGTCGGGCTCGACGCCGGGGCCTTCGAACCCGAACGTCCAGAGCAGGTCCGCTCCGGGGTGCTCGTCGACGTCGGCGGCGAGGGTGACGGTCCAGCCGTCGGCCGGGACGAAGTGAAACTCGTGGCGCCCGTCGACGATCCGCGGGTCGAGCAGGGCCTGGTACCACTCGGTGCGGCTCGGGGCGTCGACGTCGGGCGAGGTGATCCAGGAGCGGTCGATCCGCCCGAGTTCCGGACGCCAGGCGAAGGCGACGGGGGGGAAGCGGTGCGGGTTCAGCCCCTGGGTGAGCCCCGGCGGGAGCCGCCCGCAGGTGCCGGAGGCGGCGAGGACGCCCTGGGCCGGGAGCCACCGGACGTCGTCGAGCGGGCCCGTGTGCCAGACGGTGTGGAGCACCTGCCCGCGCAGCGGGTCGACGACGACGACGGCCGAGGGGTACCACGGCACGTGGCGGACGATCGCCACGATCTCGTCGCCGGGGCGCGAGGGGAAGACGTCGGCGACGCGCCAGACGCGTCCGAGCGTCCAGCCCTCGCCGTCGCGGCGATCGATCCACGCCTGGTGCGGCGGACGGAGGGCGCTCAGCTCGGACTCCAGGTTCCAGAGCGGTTCGCCCGGGCGTCTGGGGTCGTAGGCGGCGAGGGTGGCGCCGCCGTCTCCCGGGCGGAGGCGGAGGCAGACGACCCAGGGCGTGCGGGGATCGCCGGTGCGGACGCGGGCGGCCGCGGCGGGGCGGGTGATCTCGGCGTCGACGCCGGTCCACGTGTGCAGGAGCGCGCCGCCGCGGGAGATGAGGTACGCCTCGTCGCCCCGGTCCCAGCGGACGCCGGCGGGGGCGGCGTAGACGAAGCGGTGGAAGAGGGCGGTCCCGGCGGTGGTGGTGCAGAAGAGCCCGGCGCAGGCCGCGGCCGTGGCGGCGATGGGATGACGCCCGAGCCAGCGGGCGAAGCGGGTCCAGGGCCCGGGGGCGCGGGCGGAGACGGGGTCTCCGCGGAGGTGGGCGCGCAGGTCCGCGGCGAGTTCGGCCGCGGAGGCGTACCGCCGCTCGCGGTCACGCTCCATCGCCTTGAGGATGACGGCCTCGAGATCGCGGGGGATCTGGGGGCAGACGCGGCGGGGGCAGGGGAGATCGCTCCCGGGCGCGAAGGGGTCGGGCGGGGGCGCGAGGTCCTCCGGGCCCAAGGGCCCGCCGCAGAGCAGTTCGTAGAGGATGGCGCCGAGGGCGTAGATGTCGGTGCGGGTGTCGATGCCGTCCGGGTCGGCGGCGCGCTGCTCGGGGCTCATGTAGCGGAGCGTGCCGAGGAGTTCGCCGGCGATGGTGCGGTGGCCGGAGGCGGGGTCGTTCGTGTCCACCCGGAGGCGGGCGACGCCGAAGTCGATGACGCGGGGGCGGGCGTCGGCGCCGACGAGGATGTTGTCGGGCTTGAGGTCCCGGTGGATGACGCCCTTCTGGTGCCCGTGATGGACGGCGTCGCAGACCTCGGCGACGAGGCGGACGCGGTCGCGCAGGCCGAGGCGGTGCCGCTCGGCGTAGCGGTCGAGGGCGAGGGCGCCCTCGATGAGTTCCATCGCGAGCCAGGGGAACCGCTGCCCGGTGACGGGATCGAGGTGCAGCCCGCACTCGTAGACGGCGGCGACGCCGGGGTGGCGGAGGCGGGCGAGAGCCTGGGCCTCGTCGGCGAAGCGGCGTTCGGCGGAGCGGGCGGCCGAGCGGGCTCCCAGACGCGCGGAGGACCCCGAGGGGAGCCCGCGGCGCAGGAGCTTGAGGGCGACGGAGCGTCTGGGCTCCTCCTGCTCGGCCTCGTAGACGACGCCCATGCCGCCGGAGCCGATCTCGCGGATCAGGCGGTAGCGTCCGACGCGTCCGGGGAGGCGGCGCCAGTCGTCGACCCACGGGTCGGCGGCGTGCCCGAAGCCCGGGGCCGAACTCGGGGCGAGGTCCTCGAGGTCGTCGCGGAGGGCCTCGGCCACGCGTTGTGCGTCCTCGATCCGCATCCTGTGCCGGACTCCTCGGTAGAGCATGCTACCTTGGGCGCGGCTCGCCCACACCGGGGGTTCGGATCGTGGACCGGAACGAGGGCATGCGGAACGGGCGTCTCACCCGCGCGAGGTTCGAGACGACGTGCTGGGAGCTGCTGGGGCGGCCCGGGGACGCGGAGGCGCTGGGCTCGCTCGCGGTCACGTACTGGGCGCCTGTCTATGCGTACGTGCGTCGGACCGGGCGTTCGCCCGACGAGGCCGCGGACCTGACGCAGGGCTTCATCGCCGAAGTGCTGCTGGGGCGGGACCTTCCGGGGCGGGCGGACCGGCAGCGGGGGCGGTTCCGGTGGTTCCTGATGACGGCCTTGGACCGCTACCTCAAGGACCGGGCGCGGCGGGAGCGAGCCCGGACGGCGGAGGGACGCCCGGTGCCGCTGGACGCGGCCGCGATGGAGTGCCAGGGGCGTCCGGGGGAGGACGTCGGCCCGGAGGAGGCGTTCGAGCGGCAGTGGGCGGCCTCGGTGCTGGAGCAGGCGCTCGAGCGGGTCCGGGCGGACTGCGAGCGGGACGGGATGGGCGAGCACTGGCGGGCGTTCGAGGCGCGGGTGCTGGGCCCGGCGCTGCGCCGGGGGCCGGAGGTGCCGCTGGCGACGGTGGCGGAGGAACTCGACACGCCGCCCGAGCGGGTCTCGGCGATGGTGCACTCGGTGAAGCGCCGGCTGCGCCGGGTGTTCGTGGACGTGGTGGCGGCGACGGTGCCGGGGACGGGGGAGGAACTCGAGGACGAGGTGCGACGGCTGAAGAGATGGTTGGGGTTGTGAGGGGACGGGAGCCGGGAGTCGGCAACCGGGAGCCGGGAGCCGGTGATCGGAGGCGGGGGGGCGTGCCGCTGTTCGGAGCGGGGGCGTGGCGCGTTGGGGGGGCCGGGTGGCCCGCGCACGCGGAAGACCCCGCCGGGACAGCGGGGCACCGCGGAGGGGGGTGGTTGTCGGGGATGAGGGCGCGGGGTCAGGCGGCCATGCCGAGGGCGCCACGGGTGCCGGCGACACCGTCGCGGGTGACGTAGAAGAGGTCCGGGGTGATGGGGTAGGGCATGCGGCGGAAGTCCTCCTGGACGCGGGCCGCGACGCGGGCGACGAACTCCGGGGGGCGCCGGGACATGGCGAGGAACATGTCGCGGGCGGGGATGGCGACGTAGAAGTCGCCGCCGAGTTCGGGGGCGAGGCGTTCCCAGAGCCCGTCGAGGAGCAGGCGGGCGGCGTCGTAGCCGTCCTGCTCGCCGATGATGACGGCGTGCCCGCCCTCGCGGCTCTCGACGGCCTGGAACTCCAGGCTCTCGTTGTACTCGCGCAGGTTCTCGCGGGCGATGAGGTCCAGGTCGTCCGGGTGGACGCCCCACTTCAGGCACTGCTCCGTGGTGACCGAGACGGTCATGTTGGGCAGGTCGTGGACGAAGACGATCACGGTGCCGTTGACGTAGGGGATGTGGGCGACGAGGTCCCGCGAGAGGTGGCGGAAGATGCTCTCGGGCTGGATGCGGGGCATGATGCGGGCCCGGACGGCCTCGAAGGGCAGGTCGGTGGTGTCCGGGGCCTCGTCGCCGAAGAGCTGGTCGAGGAAGTGCTCGACGATCTCGGTGCCGCGGTCGGGCTCGTGGCGGACCATGCGGAAGAGGTTCTCGAGGTCGAGGCGACGGCCGTTGACCAGCAGCTCGCGCGGGCCGACGAGGTCGATCGCGTCCGTGGGGCGGATGCGCCTGAGGAGGGTGGCGACCTGCTCGGCGAAGGCTTCGGGCTCGCTGGGCATGCGGGGCATCGGGCTCTCCGGGGCTCGTGCGGCGGCCGGTTCCGGCGGCCGCCCGGGTGCTGATCGGACCCGGAGGGGGGCGGGTGAAGCCGAGCGTCCGGAAAGGCGGGCAGGGCGTGCGGTTGGCCCCGGGGACAGGGTTGTCGGACGTGCGCGTTCGGCGAGATCCGCGCGGCGGGCCAAGGCGAGGGCGGAGCGGGGCCGGGGACCGGTCGGCGCCGGGGGGAGGAGCGGAGGCCGGCGGCGGGGTGGGCCGCCCCCGGATGACGGGCCGGCGGGGGAGGGGGTGAGGGTGGGGCGCGGGCGGGTGTGGGGTGGATGTGGGATAGGGTGTGGACGGAGAGCGGATGCCCTTGGCG
>CAYMFP010000269.1:0-4448 GCA_964389385.1 uncultured Phycisphaeraceae bacterium
GTGGGCGGGGCGAATGGGGTGGGCGGGGCGGGCGGGGGGCGTGAGGCGGACGCGGAGGGCGGCTCGTGAGGGCGCTCGCGACGTTCGGCGTGCAGCGCCCCGTGGTCGCGAACCTCGTGATGTTCGCGGTGATCGGGGCGGGCCTGGTGTTCGGGCTCGGGCTGCGGCGCGAGTTCTTCCCGGAGATCGAGGCGCGGCACGTGGTCGTCCTCGCGCCCTACCCGGGCGCGGCGCCCGAGGAGGTCGAGCAGGCCCTGGCGATCAAGATCGAGGACGCGGTCGAGGACATCGACGGCGTGAAGGAGGTTTCCTCGACGGTCACCGAGGGGCTCGCGGCGTTCACGATCGAGTTCTTCGAGGGCACGGACATCAACACGGCCGTGACCGACGTGAAGCGCGAGATCGACGCGCTGCAGGACCTGCCGGCCGCGGCCGACCGCATCACCGTCGACAAGCTCGAGCCGAACCTGCCGGCGATCGCGCTGTCGATCTACGGCGACGCGGACGAGCGGACGCTCAAGCGGGCGATCCGGCAGATCGAGTCGGACCTGCGCAGCCTGCCCGGGATGGGGACCGTCGCGGTCTCGGGCGTGCGGACGGACGAGCTGAGCGTGGAGGTCGAGCCGGCGCTGCTGCTGGCGCACCGGCTGAGCCTGCCGCTGATCGCCGACCGCATCGGCGAGGCGATGCTCGAGCTGCCCGGCGGGAGCGTCCGGGGCTCGACCAGCAACGTCGCGGTGCGGACGCTCGGCGTCGAGGAGCGGGCCAGCGCCGTCCGCAACATCGTCGTCAGCGCGACGCCGGGCGGGGAAGTGCTCCGGCTGGGCGACATCGCCACCGTCCGCGACGCGTTCGTCGACCAGGACCTCTACAGCCGGCTCAACGGCGAGCCGGCCGTCTCGATCACGGTGTTCAAGGAGGGCAAGGAAGACATCATCGAGATGGCCGAGATGGTCAAGGCGTACGTGGCCGGGCGCAACGGCGAGACGCTGGAGCCGACGCTCGGCGAGCGGTTCACGCTGATGAGCCTGCGCAGCCAGGAACGCCAGCGGCGTCGGGCGGCGGAGAAGGCCCGGGCCGGCGCCGCGGGCCCCCCGGGCCCCGCGCCGGCGGAGGCCGGGGCCGCCGAGAGCCTGGACACGCCCGACCTGCTCCGCCGGGTCAGCCCGCGTTTCGCGGCGTGGGTGCTCGGGCGCAGCCGGGCGGACACGCCGCCCCCCGGCACGCTCACGACGACGACGGACCTCTCCCGCTTCGTCACCGGGCGCCTGGAGCTGCTGACCCGCAACGCGCTGCAGGGCGGGGCGCTCGTCTTCCTCACCCTCATCGTGTTCCTGAACTGGCGCGTCGCGTTCTGGGTGACGCTCGGGCTGGTGGTGAGCCTGCTCGGCACGCTCACCGTGATGTACTTCACGGACACGACGCTGAACCTGATGACGATGTTCGGCCTGATCATCGTCGTCGGCATCCTCGTCGACGACGCCATCGTCGTCGCCGAGAACATCCAGACGGTCCACGAGCGGGGCGTCCCCGCCGGGCGGGCGGCGATCGAGGGGGCGGCCCAGGTCGGCTGGCCCGTCGTCGCGACCGTCCTGACGACCGTGTTCGCCTTCGTGCCCCTCGCGCTGATCGAGGGGCAGATCGGCGATTTCCTCCGGGTGCTCCCGCTCGTCGTCGCCTGCGCCCTCGGCGTCAGCCTGATCGAGAGCCTGTTCATCCTCCCGCCACACATGGCGCACAGCCTCCGCAGCGCCGACCGCGAGCGCGAGAGCGGGCGGAACACGCTGCTGCGCCGCGTCGACCTCGCCGCCGACCGCTGGCGCGTCTGGCTCTTCGAGAAGACCATCGCCCCCGCCTACGCCCGCTTCCTCTCGGCCGCCCTCCGCCTGCGGTACGTCTGCGCGGCCGCCGCGACGGCGCTCATCGTCCTGAGCGTCGGCCTCGTCGCCGGCAAACGCGTCCCCTTCACCTTCTTCGAGACCGAGGACGCCGAAACGGTCGACGTGCAGGTCGAGATGCCCGTCGGCACGCCGATCGAGGCGACCGACGCGGCCGTCCGCCGCATCGAGCGCATCGCGATCGCACAGCCCGAGGTCGTCTCCGCCTACGCCATCGTCGGCGCGACGAGCAGCCTCGACGGGAGCAGCACCGGGGCCTCCGGCACCAACCAGGGGCAGCTCATCCTGGAGCTGATGCCGGTGGAGCAGCGCGAGGCCCGCGGCCTGCGCTCCAGCGCCCGCCTCACCGAGGACATCCGCGCCGAACTCGGCGTGCTCCCCGGCGTCGACAGCCTCCGGATCGAGGGCGTCAGCGGCGGGCCGGGCGGCGCCTCGTTCACCTACGCCGTCGCGGGCGATGATCTCGGCGAGATCATGCGCGTCGCCGAGGCGATCAAGACGCGCCTCGCGGACTTCGAGGGCGTCCGCGACATCGCCGACGACGCCGACCTCGGGCAGCGCGAGCTCCGCGTCGCCCTCCGCCCCGGGGCCGAGGAACTCGGCTTCACCCGCGCCGGGCTCGGGCGGCAGGTGCAGGGCTTCGCCTTCGGGCTCGAGGCGTTCACCTTCGCCGGCGACGAGGAGGACGTCGACGTCCGCGTCCGCCTGCCGGAGCGCGTCCGCCGCTCCCTCGCCGCGATCGAGGCCCAGCACGTGCTCGCCCCCGCCGGGCAGCCCGTCCCCCTGCGCGAGGTGGCGGAGATCACCGAGGGCACGAGCTACGCCACCATCCGCCGCCTCGACGGGCGCCGCATCGTCACCGTCGAGGCCTACGCCGACGAGGCCGTCGCCAACACCGAGCAGGTCGCCGCCGAGCTCGAGCCGTTCCTCGACCGCCTCCGCGCCGAGCACCCGGGCGTCCGCATCCTCGCCCGCGGGCGGCAGGAGGACGTCGCCGAGTCGTTCGCCACGCTCCCCATCGGCATGGCCGCCGCCGCGGGCCTCATCTACGTCACCCTCGCCTGGCTCTTCGGCAGCTTCGTCCAGCCGCTGATCGTCATGACCGCGATCCCCTTCGCGATCATCGGCATGGTCTTCGGGCACCTCGTCATGGGCTACGACCTGACGTTCCTCAGCCTCATCGGCTTCGTCGCCCTCTCCGGCATCGTCGTGAACGACAGCCTCATCTTCATGGAGTTCTTCAACCACGAGCGTGCCCCGGACGAGCACGGCCGCCCGCGCACGAGCGTCTACCAGGCCGCGATCAACGCCGGCCGCGCCCGCGTCCGCGCGATCCTGCTCACGACCATCACCACCGTCCTCGGCCTCACCCCGCTGCTCATGGAGCAGAGCTTCCAGGCCCGCTTCCTCATCCCGATGGCGATCACCATCGTCTTCGGGCTCATCAGCGCCACCGCCCTCGTGCTTATCGTGCTCCCCTGCCTGCTCGTGATCTTCGCGGACCTCAAACGCCTCGCCCTCATCGTCTGGACCGCCCGCGCCGACGCCGGCGAAGACCCCCTGGGCGGCGTCGCCCCCCCCACCCTCGGCCTCCGCTCCCCCGACCGCGACTGACGCCGCGAACACCCCGCGCGACCCCGCCCGCTCACGGCTCCCGCGCCAGCCTCGAGCCGAGCTGCACCGACCGGTACGCCGACACCGCCAGCACCACAACGGCGAGCACGTGCAGGAACCCGTCCGACCGCACCGGCCCCAGCGACGGCACCCACCGACCCGCGAGCCACCAACCCGCGAACGCCGTCCAGTAGGCCACGATGAACGCAGCGTGCGGCGCGCAGACCTGCACCGCCGGCAGCCGCCCGTGCGCCTCCATGCTCGCCGCCACGTGCCACGCCGCGGCCGCGAGGTGCCAGAACGTGAGCCCCGCCATGATCGCCGGCACGAAACCCGCGGCCGCGGCGTCGATCCCCAGCAGCAGGATCAGGAGAAGACAGAACGCCATCACCAGATCCAGCGCGTACCTCACGGCGCTCAGCGGCCTGAACGCGTACGGGTACTTCCGGATCAGCACCTGGTACACCGCCACGTCGTAGATCACGAACGCGAAGAAGCACGCCGCCACGAGGAGGTGCCGGAACACCGCTCCCGCCGGGCCGTTCAGGTCGGACCGGATCGCCTCCACGAGCTTCTCGAAGCCGAGCGCGATCACCCCGCCGAACACCACCTCCATCACCCACACCCAGTGCGACGCGACGACCGCTGGAACGCGTTGACCCGCCGACGCCTCTCCGCGATGAACTTCGCTCATCGGCCATCTCCTGAGGAAGGCCCGCCGCCCGGTTTCGCCCGCACGGCCTCTGCCCGGCAGATCTCGCGCATTCGCCGGTCCCCGCCCGCAATCGCCCCCGCAGGCGCTCCCCCGTCCGGGCATCCCGCGTCCCCCAGGAAAAGAACCCGCGGGTGCGGAACCGAAACCCGGGCTCCACCCGGACGCTTCCGGCGAAGCGGGCGGGGCGGGCCGGCGGGGGCCGGGGCCGCACCGTCCGAAAG
>CAYMFP010000270.1:0-4443 GCA_964389385.1 uncultured Phycisphaeraceae bacterium
GCGCCGCGCTCCCCGCGGTCATGAAGCTCAAGCCGGCCGAGCTGCTCGACCCCGACCTGGGCGACATGCCTTCGCACACCCTGCTCGTCCCCGACGGCTGGACCCTCGCCGGGCGCCCGGTCTGGAACTTCGCCACGCCCGGGAACCTCGTCACGCTCGACGTGACCGTCGGCGGGCCCGCCGGCGAGCAGGTCCGGTTCTTCCCGGGCGAGGTCTACACCTTCACCGACAACGAGCAGATCCGCCAGCAGATGGGCGCCCGCCCGGGCGAGCCGATGCCGGGCGGCGTCGTCTTCCAGAGCCCGCCGGAATCGATCGAACAGCACGTGCTGCGCGACGTCCTGCCGCGCGTCCGCCCCGCCGCGCGGAGCGTCCGCGTCGTCTCGTCCAGGCCGATGCCCGAGGTCGTGCGCGGCTACGAGGAGTTCATGGCCCCGCTGTTCGAGCAGACCCGGGCGATGGACGCCGAGTGGCGCCGGCAGGGGAGCGGGTGGGCGTCGGTCGCGGTCGACGCGGGGATGGTCCGCGTCGCGTACGAGGAGGGCGGGCGGGGGTACGAGGAGGACGTCTTCGCCGTCGTGCTGACGAGCGACTGCACGCTCTCCGGGCAGGGGATGATGCCGGACACGCGGCACGTGAGCTGGCAGCGGATCTCGGGCTCGGGCGCCCGGGCTCCCGCGGGCTCGCTCGACGCGGTCCTGCCCGCGGCGATGGCCGTGGCGCAGAGCGTCCGCTCGACGCCGCGGTGGTCGGCCGTGGTCGCCGAGATGCAGCGGCAGATCGTGGAGGCGAACAACAAAGCGAACGCGGAGCGGCTGCGCCAGCAGCGCGAGGCGTTCGCGAAGCGGGCCGAGAGCCTGGCCGAGGCGAACCACGAGGCGTGGAAGCGGCGGCAGGCCTCCGAGGACCGGATGCAGCGCAGCCTCGTGAACTCGATCCGCGGGGTGGACGACTTCGTCCGCAGCGACGGCACGAGCGTGAGCCTGCCCGACGGGTACGACAAGGTCTACTACAGCCCGACCGAGGGGTACCTGCTCACGAACAGCGCGCTGCTCGAGCCGAACGTCGACCTGTCGGTGAAGAACTGGGAGCCCGTCCGCCGCGCGAACCCGTGATCCGGAGCCGCCGCGCTCACGGGAGCCGGGCCGCCCGCTCCTCGATCTGCTCCAGCAGCCGGGCCAGGTCCTCGATCGCCTCGTAGACGCGGTCCTCGTGCCGCCACGGCAGCGCGTGCGTCGCCCCGCTGAGCCGCAGCGTCAACGCCCCGCCCGCCTCGCTCAGCCGCCGCTCCACGTACGAGAGGTTCGCCACCGGCACCAGCCCGTCCCGGTCCCCGTGGATCGCCATCACCGGCACCACCACCCGGTCCGCCACCGCGTCGAGCGCCTGCGATTCCTCCACGGCCGCGAAGATCTCCGCGTTGCTCGTCCGGTACGCCGCCGGCAGCAGCGACCGCACGATCGGCGCGGCCGCGACGTGGTTGTACCACCGCGGGCCCTCCAGGTCCGGGTCCACCGCCCCGGCCAGGATGAGCACGGCCCCGACCAGCTCCGGGTGGTCCGCGGCCGTCCGCGCCACGATCGGCCCGCCGAGCGAGTGCCCGACCAGGATCGGGCGCTTGCCGTCCCGCGTCTCGAGCAGCGCCGCCACGGCGCGGGCCTGCGCCTCGTACGAGGTGACCGGCGGCCCGCCCGACCGCCCGAACCCGGGGCGGTCGATCGCCACGAACTCCATCCCCGGGAGCGGGCTGTGCAGGAACCGGGCCCACCCGACGGCCGAGCCGGGCGTCCCGTGCACGAAGATCACCCGCCGCCCCTCCTCGTCCCCGCTGCGCAGGTACGAGATCCGCCGCCGGTCGTCGTCGTCCGCGAGCGCGACGGCGATCGAATCGCGGTCCAGCCCGCGTTCGCTGAGCCCGGTGCGGCAGGCGCCCCCCGCGACGGCGGCGGCCACCGCGGCCGCGCCGAGCGCCTGGATCCAGCGCCGCTTGTTCCGCCGGGAACGCATCCGCCGAGGCTATCGGCATCTCGGCGGGATCGCCGCAGGAATGGGCCCGCGGCGGCCGGAGCCGCTCGCCGCGGGCGGGCCCCCGTCCCCTCCCGGCCCCTCGGGCCTCCCGCCTAGCATCCCCGCCACATGCCGAGCCGGGCCTGGTCTGGGGCGCGTCCTGGGGGCCCGGCGTTCAACCTCATTACGCGCGAGGCACCCATGTCCGACACGGCCACCGCCGAGCAGAAGACGAACAGCAAGATCACCATCGAGGACGCCGGCCCGAGCCGCAAGAAGCTCACCATCGAGATCCCGGCCGAGACCGTCGACGAGCACCTCGGCAACTCCCTCGAGACCCTCGCCGTCGAGGCCCAGCTCCCCGGCTTCCGCAAGGGGCACGCGCCCAAGCGGCTGCTCGAGAAGAAGTTCGGCGGCACCATCCGCGACGAGGCCAAGAAGCAGCTCATCGCCACCGCCTACTCCGAGGCGGTCGAGCAGCACAAGCTCCGCGTGATCGGCGAGCCCTCGGCCGAGAAGCTCAGCGAGGTCCAGGTCGAGCAGGGCAAGCCCGTCGTCTTCACCGTCGACGTCGAGGTCGCCCCCGAGTTCGAGCTGCCCAAGCTCGAGGGCATCGCCGTCAAGAAGCCGGTGGTCGAGGTCACCGACGAGATGGTCGAGAGCGAACTCGAGCGCATCCGCATCAACGAGGGCTCGCTCGAGGAACGCCAGGAGCCCGAGGCCGGCGACTACCTCACCGGGCACGGCGTGATGAAGGGCGAGGTCGAGGGCAAGGAAGAGACCTTCTACGACATCCCCGGCGCCGTCGTCCGCGTCCCGCCGGCGGACGCCGAGGGCAAGGGGATGATCCTCGGCGTCCTGGTCGAGGACTTCGCCAAGCAGCTCGGGCTGCCCAAGCCGGGCGAGACCGCGACCATCAAGGTCAAGGGCCCGGAGAACCACGAGAACGAACGCCTCCGCGGCGTCGACCTCACCGTCACCTTCAAGGTCGACCGCGTCGACCGCATCGTGCCGGCGAGCAACGACGACGTCGTCTCCAAGTACGGCATGGAGTCGGTCGACCAGCTCAAGAACATCGTCCGCCAGCGCCTCGAGCAGCGCACGATGGTCCAGCAGCAGACGGTCATGCGGCAGCAGATCGCCCGGCACCTGCTCGACAACGTCGAGATGGAGCTGCCCGAGCGCCTCACCAGCGGCCAGGCCGAGCGCACGCTGCACCGCCGCCGCCTCGAGCTGCTCTACCGCGGCGTCGACGAGCAGCGCATCGAGGAGCACATGGCCGAGATGCGCGCCTCCTCCAGCCAGCAGGCGGCCCGCGAACTCAAGCTCTTCTTCATCCTCGACAAGGTCGCCGAGCAGGAGGGCGTCCGCGTCGAGGAGCACGAGATCAACGCCCGCATCTACCAGATCGCCATGGAGCGCGGCGAGCGCCCCGAGGCCCTGCGCCAGCAGCTCATCGCCAACCGCCAGGTCGGCACCATCTTCCAGCAGATCCGCGAGCACAAGGCGATGGACGCCCTCATCGCCAAGGCCGAGATCCAGGAGATGCCGGCCGAGCAGTTCAACGAGGAGATGAAGAAGCTCCAGGCCGGCGAGGACACCGCCGCCTGATCCCGAGCCGCCCGGGCGTCCGCGGCCGCCGCCGCGGACGCCCTTTCCCCCGCCCGGCGTCGTCTTTCGCACCGCTCCCCGGCGCCGTGCTCACGCCCCGGACCAATGACGTCCACGGCCTCCAATGGCTCGGATCCGGGGTGTGGGCATGCTCGAAGCTCGTGCGGGCCCGCTCAACCACGCTTCTCCGTCATCCGTTCCGCCTCGCCATGGGAGCTGGACGCGTCACCCGGTGCGCCCCCCCCGCGATCGATCGGGGCCGGCCAGCCTCCCGGCCGCACATGTTGGCGACCATCGGCTGTCCGGTGCGCGCAGTCGCTGCGGTGCGGATCGCGCCGCTCGGAGCCCTCCCGCGGTCCTGATCCGCGGCGAGGGCACGGCGTACGGGCCCGTCCGTGAGATCACGCCAGCCGGTCGCCCGGCACGTGCTGGTTCACGCTCCCGCACCCGCGGCAGACCACCCCGTACGCCCCGCCCTGCTCCCCCGCCAGGTCCGCCCCGCACGACCAGCACGTCGCCGCGCCCACCCGCGCCGTCATCTTGTGCACCACCGCCGCCACCGTCAGCACCGCCACGCCCACCACCGGCCACGCCGGCAGCGTCAGCCACCCCGCCAGCGCCCACGCCGCCAGCACGCCCGCCACCAGCACCCCCAGCACCCGCAGCCGCAGCCGGTGGAACCACGGCATCCCCCGGCGCACGGCCTCGTGCGCCAGGGCGGCCGGCGGGAACGCCGGCGAACGCCGGTCCGTCTGCGTGGGGGTCGGGCCGGTGGGGGCCGGCGCAGGCTCTCGGATCACGCGTCACCTCGTCGAGGGATGGGGA
>CAYMFP010000271.1:0-4434 GCA_964389385.1 uncultured Phycisphaeraceae bacterium
GCCGCCCGGAACGGACGCCACGCCCCCGCCCCCTCCGCCCGCTCCCCGCAGCCGGAGCCGAAGGGCTCCGCGGCGCCCGCCGAGCCCGCCCGCCCCGCCCCGCGCGCCGAGCCGCCGCGCGAGCGAGCCGTCCCGCAGGGCCCCGCCTTCGCCCCCGGCGAAGAGTCCACCCGCACGCCCGTCCGCGGCGTCCGCCGGACCATCGCCACGCGCCTCCGCCGCAGCGTCGACACCGCCGTCCACTTCACCGTCATGGACGAGGCCGATGTCTCCGCCCTCGACCGCGTCCGCAAGCGCATCGCGGCCGCCAGCGGCGAGAAGGTCAGCTTCCTCCCGTTCGTCTGCTCCGCCGTCGCCCGCGTCCTCACCGGCCGCTTCGGTGCCCTGAACGCCACCGTCGAGGAGGCCGGCGAGGAGATGGCCATCGTCACGCACCGCGCCGTGCACCTGGGCATCGCCGCCGACACCGACAACGGGCTCATGGTCCCCGTCGTGCGCGACGCCGACCGCCTCGGCCTCCTCCAGATCGGTCGCGAGGTCGCCCGCGTCGCCGAGGGGGCCCGCTCGCGCTCCCTCTCGCGGGACGAACTCTCCGGCTCCACGTTCACGATCTCGAACGTCGGCTCCCACGCCGGCCGCTTCGCCACGCCCGTCATCAACGCCCCCGAGGTCGGCATCCTCGCCGTCGGCCGCACCCGCGAGGGCCCGGTCGTCCGCGGCGGCATGATCGGCGTCGGCAAGCTCATGCCCCTCAGCCTCGCCTGCGACCACCGCGTCGTCGACGGAGCCACGGCGGCCCTCGCCCTCGCCGAGATCGTCCGCCTCCTCCAGGACGAGCCGGAAGCCCTCCTCGAGCCCGCCCGCGGCTGATCCTCTCCGCGGCTTCTTTCCACAGCCCCCGGCGGCCTTGCACGCCCGCGGGGAGCCGGTAAGCTGCGCGCTCGCCGCCGCCCTCCGCCGCGGCGCGAGCAAGGACACCGCATGCCCTCACCACGAGCCGCTCTCGCCGCGCTGGTGATCGCCGCCTCCGCCTTCGCCGCGGCGCTCCAGCCCTCCGCGCTCCCCGGCCAGGAAGGCCGTCCGCACGACCCCTGGGTCTTCCGCTCCGTCCTCGACGGCAACGCCCGGATGCTCACGGCCGCGCTGCACGACGACCTCTGGGTCGCCTACGACACGCAGACCGGCTCGCTCTACAAGGCCTGGCGCGGCGGCGTGAAGTTCGACGGCGCCGTCTACACCGCCCGCCACGGCCCGCAGCCCACGAGCGAGGGCGAGGCGTACGTCATCGCCCCGCCCGACAGCCCCTGGCGCTACGCCGTCCGGCCCGACCAGGAGGCGGAGCAGGCCGAGATCGCCACGCCCGAGGCCCACTACCTCGGCCACGCCGTCCAGGACGGACGCCTGGTCATCCGCACGCGCCTCGCCGCCGCCGACGGGCGGACGGCCGTCATCGCCGAGTCCCCCGAGTTCCGCGAGACGGACGGCGCCGTCACGCTCGAACGCCGCATCCGGGCCGAGGGCGACCTCGTGCCCGACCTCGTGCTCCTCGTCCCGATCGGCTTCCTCGAACGCGAGGACGCCGTGCTCGTCGCCGGCGTGCGCGACGTCACCCGCCGGCTGACCCGCCCCCCGCAGGGGCTGCGCAACCCCGCGCAGGCCGCCCAGCCCATCCCCCTCGACCCGGACGACCCCGTCGTCATCCGGATGGTCTTCGGAACCGCCGCCCCCAGCCCCGCGCACGAGGAGGACCGCTGATGCCCGCCGTGACCGCACTGCTCGCCGCCGCCCTCCTCGCCGCGCAGCCGCAGGCCGCCCCGCCCGAGGAGGCCCCGCGCGTCCCCGGCGCCTCCATCCGCCTCTACCAGATCGGCGCCCACCTGAACGAGCTCCCCGTCCTCGTCCCGGGGCAGACGCCCAACGTCTCCCAGGTCGTCCCGGAGATCAACTTCATCCCCGGCACCGGCTTCCTCGGGCTCGAGGACCGCTTCTACACCGAGGTCACCGGCTGGCTCCGCATCACCGAGCCCGGGCGCTACGCCTTCCGCCTCACCAGCGACGACGGCTCGGCCCTCTTCATCGACGGGGTGGAACGCATCCGGATGGACCAAGTCCAATCCTTCACCCCGTCGGTGACGCAGCTCGACCTCACCCCCGGCGATCACCCCTTCCGCATCGAGCACTTCGAGAACCTCGGCGGGTGCGGCCTCCTCTTCGAATGGCGCCCGCCGGGAGCGACCGGCTTCACCCCCGTCCCCGCCGGCGTCCTCATGGCCCCGGGCGACGAGGTCCGCGTCACCTCGCCCGGCGACAAGCTCGTCCTCGGCCGCATCAGCGGCCGCCCGGGCGACAAGGGGCCGCTCGCCGGCGTCCACCCCTCCTTCGACCTCGCCCAGGCCCGGCCGAGCGCCTTCCAGCCCCGCGTCGGCGGCATCGACTTCCTCTCCGACGGCCGCCTCGTCCTCTGCACCTGGGACCCCGAGGGCGCCGTCTACATCCTCGACGGCGTCCAGGGCGACGATCCCGAGGCGATCGAGGTCCGCAAGATCGCCGCCGGCCTCGCCGAGCCCCTCGGCGTCAAAGTCGTCGACGACCGCATCTTCGTCCTCCAGAAGCAGGAACTCACCGAACTCATCGACCACGACGGCGACGGACGCACCGACGAGTACCGCGTCCTCGCCACCGGCTGGCCCGTCTCCTCCAACTTCCACGAGTTCGCCTTCGGCCTCGTCGAGCGCGACCGCAAGTTCTACTTCTGCTCCGCCATCGCCATCGACCCCGGCGGACGCTCCACCCAGCCCCAGGTCCCCCGCCGCGGCACCGTCATGGAAGTCGACCTCGAAACCGGCGGCTTCCGCTACATCGCCCACGGCCTGCGCACGCCCAACGGCATCGGCCTCGGCCCGAACGGCCAGATCCTCGTCACCGACAACCAGGGCGACTGGGTCCCCGTCTCCAAGCTCGTCCAGGTCGACGAGGGCGACTTCTTCGGCTCCCGGGCCGTCGAGGGCGAGGCCGTCGCGCACCTGCCCGTCGATCCCCCCATCGTCTGGCTCCCCCAGGGCGAGATCGGCAACTCCCCATCCCAGCCGACGTTCTTCCCGCCGGGCACGCCCTACGCCGGCCAGCTCCTCCACGGCGACGTCACCCACGGCGGCCTGAAGCGCACCTTCGTCGAGGTCGTCGACGGCGTGCCGCAGGGCGCCGTCTTCCGCTTCACCCAGGGCCTCGAGGCCGGCGTGAACCGCATCGCCTGGGGCCCCGGCCCCGGCGGCGCCCCCGCCCTCTACATCGGCGGCATCGGCTCCACCGGCAACTGGGGCCAGGAGGGCAAGCTCCGCTACGGCCTGCAGCGCCTTGCCTTCAACGGCGCCCCCACGTTCGAGATGCTCGCCGTCCGCGCCAGGCAGAACGGCCTCGAGATCGAGTTCACGCAGCCCCTCGCCGAGGGCGTCGGCCACCGCGCCGACGAGTACGACGTCACGACCTACCGCTACGAGCCCACCGCCCAGTACGGCGGGCCCAAGGTCGACGAGCACGACCTGATCGTCGACTCCGTCAACATCTCCGACGACCGCCGCCGCGTCTTCCTCGAGATCGAGGGCCTCCAGCCCGGCTACGTCGTGCACCTCCGCGTCCCCGCCGGCCTCTACGCCGACGGCGTCGGCTCCATCTGGAGCACCGAGGCCTGGTACACGATGAACCGCCTGCCCGCCCGGCGCGGCGAGCCCGGCCCGCGGGTCGTCCACACCCCGCACAACGCCCTCTCCGCCGAGGAACGCGCCGAGGGCTGGCGCCTCCTCTTCGACGGTTCCTCCCTCGACGCCTGGCGGGGCTTCAAGAGCGACGCCCCCTCGCCGAGCTGGCGCGTCCTCGAAGGCCAGATCGTCTGCACCGGCCTCGGCGGAGACCTCCTCACCCGCGACGCCTTCGGCGATTTCGAACTCAGCCTCGAATGGTCCGTCGATCCCGGCGGCAACAGCGGCATCATCTACGGCGTCCGCGAACTCCCCGAGACGTCCTTCGTCTGGGAGACCGGCCCCGAGATGCAGATCCTCGACAACACCCGCCACCCCGACGGGCGCCACCCCGCCACCTCCGCCGGCGCCAACTACGCCCTCTACCCACCGTCCGACGACGTCACCCGCCCCGTCGGCGCCTGGAACCACGCCCGCATCGTCAAACGCGGCGACCGCGTCGAGCACTGGCTCAACGGCGTCAAGGTCGTCGAGTACGACTGGGGCTCCGAGGAGTGGGCGCGCCGCGTCGCCGGCAGCAAGTTCGCCTCCATGCCCAACTACGGCAAGTTCAAGGAAGGCCACATCGCCATCCAGGACCACGGCGACCGCGTCGCCTTCCGCAACATCAAGAGCCGCTCCCTCGGCTGGGGGGGGGGGGGGGGGGGGGGGGGGGGGGGGGGGGGGGGGGGGGGGGGGG